>CAILKA010000605.1 GCA_903834645.1 uncultured beta proteobacterium | reverse complement strand
CATCCTGGGCATGTTGTCGAGCAAGACCAAGCGCGCGATCGATGGCCAGCCGCCGATCAAGGAACACCTGCTGATCACCCGCTACAACCCCAGCCGGGTCGAGGGCGGGCAGATGCTGTCGCTGACCGACATTCAAGAGATCCTGCGCATCCCGCTGATCGGCGTGGTGCCCGAGAGCGAGACCGTGCTCGACGCCAGCAACCAGGGCGTGCCGGCGATCCACCTGAAGGGCACGGATGTGAGCGAGGCATACAAGGACGTGATCAGCCGCTTCCTGGGCGAGACCGTGCCGATGCGCTTCATCGACGCCGAGAAGCCGGGCTTCTTCAAGCGCCTGTTCGGTGGGAGGTGAGCGGCATGTCGTTTCTCTCGTTCTTCCTCGGTGAGAAGAAGAAGACCGCCTCGGTCGCCAAGGAGCGGCTGCAGATCATCCTGGCGCACGAGCGGTCGGGGCGCGGCAACTCGCGCGCCGACTACCTGCCGCAGTTGCAGGCCGAGCTGATGGCGGTGATCAGCAAGTACGTCAACATCGCGCCCGGCGACCTCAAGGTCAGCATCGAGAAGCAGGACAACTTCGAGGTGCTGGAAGTCAAGATCGAGTTGCCCGACGCGCTGCGCTGAGATGCTGGCTTGCTAAAGCTCGTCAGCGCGACAGCGCGCCGGCATCGAGCCGTGTTTGAGTCATGTTTGAGCGGCCCATGAGCACGCCTTTGCCCTTCCTGACCGGCTACGCCGAGCCCTTGCTGGCCCAGGTGCGCGAGCACCTGGCCGCAGGCACGCTGGGCAGCAGCCTGGCCCGCCGTTATCCCGAGGCGCACCTCATCCGCAGCGATGGCGCGCTCTATGAACATGCGTCGGCGCTGAAGGCGCGCTACCTGCGCAACGCGCCGGCCTTGTCGAAGGTGGCGTTCGAGGGCCGGCTGCAGATCGACCACCGGGCGCTGGGCACGCTGACCTCGGTGTCGCGGGTGCAGGGCGGCAAGCTCACCGCCAAGCGCGAGCTGCGGGTGGCGTCGCTGTTCAAGGACGCCCCGGCGGCGATGCTGGACATGATCGTCGTGCATGAACTCGCCCACCTGAAGGAGCGCGAGCACAACAAGCCGTTCTACGCCTTGTGCGACCACATGCTGCCGGGCTACCACCAGATCGAGTTCGACACCCGGCTCTACCTGACCTGGCGGGCCCAGGACGCCGCACCGGGCTGATGGCCGGCGGCTGCGCCCCGCCGGATCAACCGGCTTCGGGCGTCTGGTCTTGCGGTTCGTTGCGGGGCGCCGCAGCGGGGGCTGCGGGCTTCCAGGGCGCCAGCGGCGCGTGGCACATCTTCTCGCCATCCCAGCGCTGGCCGCACCAGCATTCGCCGGCGGCGTTGATCAGGCAGGTGCCGGTGCCGCAGCAGCGGGGATCTTCGGTCACGGTCGGTTCTCGGTGAGGGTCAAGGGTGCCGGCCCGTGGCCGGAGCTGCGGGCGAGCAGGGGCAGGGCGTGGCGCTCAAACCGCGAGGGCTGCGCGAACAGCTGCTGCAGCGCGTGGCGCACCCGCTCCAGCCTGGGGTCTTGCGGCCCGGCGTCGTCGGTGGTGTCGTTGATGCAGAAGAAATCAACCGCACCGACCAGCGACGCCAGCAGGTCGAGCTGGTAGCCGACATCGGCGTCGCCGGTGGCCACGTGCAGGTGGGTGTGCGCGCGGATGCGGGCCAGGCCATGCGCCAGCGCCCAGCGGATCACGAAATCGGCCACGATGGTCGGTTTGTCCCAGGTGCGGAAGACGGTCGAGCGCACGCGGTCGAACAGTTCGGGCGCCACCTGCTCCAGGTGGAACAGCACCGAGCGCAGCATCGGCCGCGGCGAGTGGGCGAAGGTGCTGAAGGTGTGCTCGTAGGGTTCGATGCGCGGGGGCAGCGACAAACCGCCGGGCGCGCCCGCCTTGAAGGGCTGGCTCAGCCACTGCTTGGACAGCCGGCTGGCGTTGTCCATCGAATCGGCATCTTGCTGCAGCGGGCCGTCGGCCACGTCGGGCTCGTCGGACCAGGCGGCATAGACGCCGCCGTCAAAAAACCAGTCGGCCAGCTTCACCGGCGCGCCGAAGAACACATCGTCGTTGAGGTAGAAAAACTGCTCCGACAGGTTCGGGATGTGGTGGATGTACGACTCGATGTGGCTGGAGTCGAAGGTGGGCAATGCCGCCGCGGGGATCAGGCTGCGGTGGTCGATCACCGTCAGCCGGTCGGACGGCTGCAGCCAGGCGGGCCGCTGGTCGTCGGTGACGAGGTAGACATGGCCGTGCGCCGGGAAGAACCGCTCCAGCGCGCGCAGGCTGTAGCGCAACTCGTCGTTGTCGCGAAACCGGCCTTCGACATTGCCGTGCAGGCCCATCGCCGCCCGCTGGCCGCTGCCCAGCCGATCGGCGGCGGCGCGGCGCTTGGCCCGCCAGGCCGGGTCGTTGCCATCGACCCAGAGGTAAACGATGTCGATGGGGGGCGATGCGTGCATGGAGACGGTGGCGTCTGGTCGGGTGATGGCGGGTGGTGGCGAGTGCCAGCGGGCCTGTATTGTGCTCAGGCGTTGGCCGGCGTGCACGACGGGCTTTGTTTGCCCTTTTGCCGGCCCGGCTGGGCATGAAAAAGGGGCCCGAAGGCCCCTGTTGCGATCTGGTCCGGCCAACGGTGATCAGAGCGCCGGGCAGGCACCACCCGTGCCGGCGATGCCAGCGCGCAACTGCAGCGTGCCCGCGTTGTCGTCGGGCCCTGGTGCATTCACCGTGTGGGTGCAGCCGTAGGTCGTGGCGGCCACGGTGGCGGGCGTGATCACGTCGTCGCCGGCCGGCTTGATGCCGTCGCGCTCCCACTTGATCATGGCCTCGAAGGCATTCACCTGTTCCGCCACGGTGAAGTCGCAATGGCTGGCGCCGCGGATGGCGCGCTGCACCAGCCAGCCGCCGTTGCCCTTGGCCGCTACCCGCTTCTGGTAGGTCTGCTGCATGCTGAACGGCACGTACATGTCGCCCAGCGTGTGGATCGAGACCACCGGGATCTTGAACTCGCCGTTGACCTTGGGGATCCAGCGCAGACCGTCGCGCCGCAGCCGGTTGGCGTCGGCGTCGGGCGTGATCTTCAGCACCGACGCATTGAGCGCCGTGCTGCCGGCCGCATCGCCGTCGATGGTGTAGGTGTAGGCGCTGGTGTCGAGCACGTTCTTGTTCAGCATGCCGTTGACCGTGCCATCGCCGCCGAACACGCCCCAGGCGAAGGGGAAGGTGCCGCCGAACAGCATGCCCTGGGTGAACATCGGACGCTGGCCGCCGGTGATGTTCTGCAATGCCGACAGGTACTTGACGCCGGCCGCTGTGGGCACCGACGGGAAGGTGGTGAACAGCGTGCCGGTCACCTGGGCGCTGATCTCGGACCACTTGGCGAAGGGGTAGCTGGGCAGGCCGGCCATGGCCTGGGCGGTCACCTGCATCGCGCCGAACTGGTTGAACAGCTCGGTGTCGCCCATCACGCCGCACATCGGCACGGCGCCGGCGTACTTCGTCTTGTTGACGGCGGTGGCAGCGGTTTCGTCCTCGATCGCCGCTGCGGTGATGTGGCCGCCCATCGAGAAGCCGGTGATGTAGACCTTGCTGGGTGCCGCCAGCGTGCGCGCATTGGCGGCGGCGATGGTGTTGAACGCGTTCGCCAGCGCGTTGGTGTCTTCGACACCGGCGCGCACGTCGTAGTAGTTCTTGCTGTAGCTGGAGGCCGCCCAGGCATAGCCGCTCTGGATCAGGTGGCGGCGGGTCGGTGGGTTGTCCACGCGCAGGGCCGGACCGTCGCCTGCATAGCCATGGGCGTACATCACCAGCTTGCCGTTCCAGTTGGCGGGCACTTCGACCCGGTAGGCCGCGCCGTTGATCACGCCGGCCCAGCGGCTGGTGGTGCTCATGGCGGTCACATCGCCAGCGGCGTCGGCCATCGCGGTGAAGGTGGTGGCGGTTGCATCAGCGGTGAACTTGCGGCTGTCGTGGGTGCGGGTCTCTTCGGGGGCGACGACGGGTTCGTCGTTGCCGCCGCAGGCTGCCAGCAGGGCGACAACGGACAAGGAGAGCGCACCTAGGCGCAGGGGGGCGGGGCGGTTCATGATTTTTGTCTCCTGGACGGTCAGTCCGCGACGGGATGCGCGGCTGAATAAAGGCCGGAGGCAGGTTATCCGGCGTCAAGGCTCGGCGCCGCCGGCAATTACCCTTGCCGGCTGTCGCCGGCCGGACAGGCTTGGTCGCCGAGCCGGCGGGCGCCCGCTCCCTCAGCCTTTAGGGGCGGCAGGCGCCGCGGCGTCGGCCTGGCAGGCGCGCTGTAATTCGGCCCAGCCCTCGGCGCCCAGCCGTTCCAGCGTGGCGATGTTGGTCTCGTAGATCGTTTCGGCCTCGGGGAAGGCCTCCACCGCGCGGTCTATGCTCTCCTCGCGGATCAGGTGCAGCGTGGGGAAGGGCGAGCGGTTGGTGGCGTTGCTCACGTCGTCGGCGTCGGTGTCGGCAAACTGGTACTGCGGGTGGAAGCTGGCCACCTGCAGCACGCCTTCGAGCTCGAGCTCGGCCACGGTGTCCTCGGCCACCTCGACGAAGTCGTTGTAGTCGGCGAAGTCGGTCAGCACCTGCGGGTGGATCAGCAGCGTGGTCTCCAGCCGCTCGGCCGGGCTTTCGGCCAGGCGTTCCAGCTCGGTGATCAGGTCGGCCAGCAGCGCGGCGGGGTCGGTGGCGTGGCTGACCACGTAGCGCACCAGGCCCTTGACCTGCGGCGCCTTGGCAAACGGGCACAGGTTGAGGCCGATCACGGCGCGGTCGACCCAGGCGCGGGTTTCGGCGATGGTCGCGGCGACGGTCGTGGCGCTCATCTTGGCGACCGTGCGGGCGGGTTCGGCGGGGCTCATCGGGGGGTGCTCATCCTCAGTTGGCGGGCGGCTTCTTCGTCGCGGGCGTCGTCGATCACCGCCAGCACGTCGCCCAGGTTCACCGGTTTCAGGCTCTGCTTGAACTGACCGCTGAGCGCGCTGTCGGGCGTCAGCAGGCCTTTCTCGAACAGCGCCCAGATCTCGCGGCCGTAGTCGGTGGCCAGCAGTTCGGGCGCGAAGCGGCCGAAGTAGTGGCGCAGGTTGGCCACGTCGCGCTCGAGCATCGCGGCGGCGTGGTTGTTGCCGGCGGCGTCCACCGCCTGCGGCAGGTCGATGACGACGGGGCCGTCCTGCGCCAGCAGGATGTTGAACTCCGACAGGTCGCCGTGCACCACGCCGGCGCACAGCATGCGCACCACCTCGCGCAGCAGCAGCGCGTGGTGCGCGCGCGCGGCCTCGGGCGTGTACGGCACATCGGTCAGCCGCGGGGCCGCGTGGCCATCGGCGTCGGCCACCAGCTCCATCAGCAACACGCCTTCGAAGAAGTGGAAGGGCTTGGGCACGCGCACGCCGGCCGCCGCCAGGCGAAACAGTGCGTCCACCTCGGCGCTTTGCCAGGCGGCTTCCTGCTGTTCGCGCCCGTATCGGGTGCCCTTGGCCATGGCACGCGCCTGGCGGGTGTTCTTCACCTTGCGGTTTTCGGTGTAATCCACCGCCTGGCGAAAGCTGCGGTGGGTGGCGGCCTTGTAGACCTTGGCAGCACGCGTTTCATCGCCGCATCGCACCACGAACACCTCGGCTTCCTTGCCGCTCTTGAGTTGCCGCAGCACGCTGTCGATCAGGCCTTCGTCGATCAGCACTTGCAGGCGGGCGGGTGTCTTCATCGGTGCATTGTCGGCGGTATCTGAACCCGCGCTGCAGGGTCGCTCCGGGTCGGTCCAGTGGTGAGGGCTGCGTGAGGACCCACAAGACCCCAGAGCCCCGATCGAGCGTCTCACGTCACTTCTCCCAGACCTACGCCGAGGCACGCAGGCAGTTCATCGATGCTGCGGCGCAAGCCGGACGGGAACCGCGGGCCGCACCGGGCCCGGGCCCTCACAGCCGGCTCACCCCCGGCACGTAGCCCACGAACTCGCCGTTCACGTACAGCGCCCCCTCGGGCGCACCGGCCTCGGCGTGGAACTCGAGCATCGCCTCCACCGCCTCGCACACGGCCTGGGCCTCGCGCTCGGCGGCGCGGGCCTCGGCCGCCTCCAGCCGCCTGGACAGGCCATCGAGGAAGCGGCTGGCGCCCGCCAGCACCCGCGCCAGCGCGTGCCGCGTGCCGCGCACGGGGGCCAGCGCAGGCGCGAGGGTGGCCGCCTGGGCCTGGACCATCAGCAACAGACTCGTCTCCATCTTCTCTCTCCTCACGCCCGCCACCTGGCGAGCAAAAGCGACACGGCCCGGGTGCGCAAGCAGCCCGGGCCGTGCCCTTCGAAGGAGGAGGCGGCTTGGTCAGCCGTCAGCAGCCTGCGCAGGGACACCGGCTGCACGGGTGGCAACGCGGCGAGCAATCAGGGAAGGATTCGGGATCAAGGGCAACCTGGATCGATACAATGATTCGCATGATAACCGTTGCTTTATCATTTGCAACATCTTTTCTCTCTTGATGCAGGTTTGCGGCATTCCCGCCACATCCCCGCCACATTGACCCTCAGCGGCGGCGCTTGAGCGGGGCGACGCCCTGCAGGCTGCGGCGCAGGAGCTCGCTGGCCTCGTCGGCCGCCGGGGCCGGGCCGGAAGCGGCCGTTGCCACGGCCGCCGGAACCGACGCGGCACCCGCGGGCGCTGCCGCCGGCGACAGCACCTCACCGAGGAGGTCCAGCAGCCGCGTGCGTGCGCGCTGCGGGTGGCGCCGGTAGTAGCTCAGCACCAGGCCGACGATGAAGCGCTCGTCGTCGTCCTGCGGAGTCGAGGGCGGCGGCGGGGGCGCCAGGGGCTCGTCGGAGGGCCGCACCTGGGCCACCTGCGCATGCGGCACATCCATCCAGCCCACGGGCTTGCGGCACCGCTGCTCGAACTGGCGCGCCAGCCGCTCGCCGATCTGCCGCGTGCGGGCCTTGATCTGGCTCCAGTAGCTGGGCTGTATCAGGAGATGCTCGGCAAAGCGCCGCTCCAGGCCGCGCAGCGCTGCGGCATCAGGGTGGCGCACGGCAGCCTGCACGAACTCCTCGAAGAGCAGGAGGGCGTTCTCGTAGCGCTGCTGCGCCACTGCGCCCGCGCCCGGGTCGTCGTTGAGCATGTGCACATGATAAAGGAGCCGGGGTGGCGGTCTGGGGCACGATGGAGCGCTACCTCCTCATCGAGTGGCTGAACTTCATCACGAGCGAGCTGCACAAGGGCTTCTCGCCGCTGTTCAACCCCGCCATGCCCGAGGAGGCCAAGGCCCTGGCACGCACGAAGCTCGGCGAGAAGCTGGCCTGGGTCGACCAGCAGCTCGAAGGGCACGACTACCTGATGGGCGCGCAGTTCACCGTGGCCGACGCCTACCCCTACACCGTCTCGGGCTGGGGCAAGTACGTCGGCGTGGACATCGCGCCGCTGAAGAACCTCTCGGCCTTCATGGCGCGCGTGGCGGCGCGGCCGGCGGTGCAGGAGGCGTTGAAGGCTGAGGGGCTGATCAAGTAGGCGCGCCGGGCTCGAAGAGGGGCGCAGGCGACATACCTGTGCCGCGCCGGGGGTGCCTGTCGTGTTCTTGCCATGGTCAGGCCCCCTCGAGCGGGCTACAAGGCCGGTCTGGCACAGGAGAACTTTCCGGTGATCAAGGCTCGCCCCTTCGACTTCCCCTACGACGGCAGGCTCGACGCCGCGCGGACAGCCGTGCTGGCCATCGACCTGCAGGTCGACTTCCTGTCCCACGACGGCTACTTCGCCCGCAAGGGCTACGACCCAGGCCCCCTCAATGCGGTGATCGGGCCCGTCAAGCGCCTGACGGACGCCGCCCGCGATGCCGGCTGCCTGGTCATCTGGACGCGCCAGGGCTACCGGGCCGACCTGGCTGACGCGAGCGACTACGACCACTGGCGCGCGCGACGCGCGGGCATCGACATGAAGCGCGGCGACCCGGGCTCGCTGCTGCGCGGCAGCCCCGGCTACCAGATCGTGCCCGAACTGGTGCCGGCCGCCGGCGACGTGATCGTCGACAAGACCGCCAACGGCGCCTTCTACCAGACCGATCTGGAACTGGTGCTGCGCGCGCGCGGGATCACGCACCTGCTCTTCAGCGGGTGCACCACCGACGTCTGCGTGCACACCACGCTGCGCGAGGCCGTGGACCGCAAGTACCAGTGCCTGCTCGTGCAGGACGCCTGCGCCAGCGCCGACGCCTACGCGCACGAAGCGGCCCTGCACATGGTCACGGCCGAAGACGGCGTCTTCGGCGTGCTCGCCAGGCTGGACGACGTGGTCAGGGGCCTGGGCGCGCTGAAGCAGGCGGCCGGCTGATGAACCGCCCTGCCGAGGGCGCAGCGGCCGCGCCGCCGGCCGGGGCGAGCGCCCTCTACAGCCGCAGCCAGGCCTACGCGGTGCTCGCCGCGATGGTGCTGTTCACGCTCTGCCTGGACCTGGCCAAGCTGCCGATCAACGTGATGGTCGACCCCATCCGCCGGACGCTGGGCATCAGCGACGTGCAGATCAGCCTGCTGCTGGGGGCCGTGGGTGCGGCACCCTTCGTGGTGATGAGCCTGGTCGGCGGCTGGCTGAGCGACCGGCTCTCGCGCCGGCTCCTGCTGGCGGTGGCCATCGCCGTGTGGACGCTCGGCGCGGTGATCTGCGCGCACGCGACGAGCTTCGAGATGCTGGTGGCCGGACGCGTGCTGGTGCACGTGGGTGCCGGCATGAAGCTGCCCTTGGCCATGACCTGGGTGAACGACGCGTTTCCGCCTGAACAGCGCGGCCGCGCCGTCGGCGCGTTCTTCGTCGTGCTGGGGTCGGGGCCCTCGCTGGCGATCATGCTGGCCGGCGCGGTGCAGCGCGCGGCCGAGGGTGGCGCCTTCGCCGCGTGGCCGGGCCTTGCCGGCGCCGAACCGTGGCGCGCCACCACCGCGCTGCTGGGGATACCCGGCCTGCTGATGCTGCCCCTCATCCTGGGCCTGCAGGACCGGCGCCACGTGGCTGCGGCCGGCGCCGGTGGCCAGGCACCGGCGGAGCCCTCCCACGCCGCCTTCCCCCTGGGCCTGATCGCCACGCTCGTGACCGCGGCGGCCCTGATCATCCTGGTGGACGGCGCCAACCTGGCCTGGATGGCCACGGTGTTCAAGCGCAACTTCGGCTACGACGCCCAGCAGGCCGGATTCGCCTTTGGCCTGGTCACGCTGCTGGCCGGTGCCCTGGGGCCGCTGATCGGCGGCTGGATCGGCGACAGCCTGTACCGTCGCCACGGCGCCGTCGGCCGGGTGTGGCTGGCCTGTGCGGCCACGCTGTGCTGCGTGCCGTTGCTGGCGGCGTACCTGGTGCAGGTACCTGCCTGGCTGACGCTGGCGCTCACGCTCAACGGGATTTGCACGGTGGCCGCACTGTCGATCACCTACGTCAACGCACAGGCCCTGCTGCCAGACGGGATCCGCGGTCTGGGCACCGGCCTGATCTCGGCCACCACCGCCATCGTGGGCTCGGCCGGTCCGACGCTGGTCGCGCTGTCGTCGCAACACCTGCTGGACGGGCCGATGGCCCTGCCTCGCTCGATCGCCCTGGTGGGCGCCTGCGGGAGCCTGCTGGCCGCCTTGGTGCTGGCCGCAGGGGCCCTCGCGCTGGCGCGGTCGCCGTCAGTCCGGGCGGGTACGGGCGGGCCGGCCTGACCCGCCTGCGGCGAGAGCCCGCCAGCGCAGGCTCGCCGCAGGGCAAGCCCGTGCCTGGCCTGCGGCTGCCAGGCCCGGATCAGCCCGCCGTCAGCGTGCGCAGGAAGCGGTCGAACAACTGCGCCTGGGAGTGGACACCGACCTTGGCGTAGATGTTGCGCTTGTGATTGCTCACCGTGCCCTCCTCGATGTCCAGGGCGCCGGCGATCGACTTGGCCGAGTGCCCCTTGAGCATCAGCTCGATGATGTCGGTCTCCCGGGGGGTGATCTCGCCGGGCTGCATGAGGCCGATCTGCTCGCGCAGGTCGAAGCCCGCGCGCGGCGGCTGCGCCGGCGTGCGCTGCGTCTCGCGCCAGGCGAAGTGGCACTCCACGAAGGCCCTGACCAGCGGCTCGACGTCGGCAAAGCGGGACCGCTCCGGCTCATCGAAGGTCGACAGCGGGGCCTCGCGCTCCACGAACACGTGCACGCAGTGGCCCGACTGCAGCGGCACCACGAAGCGCATCTCGTCCACCACGTCGGTGGCCTGGTAGTGGCGCAGGAAATACTCGGACTGACGGAAGTCCTCTGGGGCGACATCGTCCATCGTGACCAGCCCGGCGCGGCCATCGACCACCGTGCGCCAGAACGGGTCGAGCAGGTACAGGCCGCCGCAGTACTGCGCCATGTGCGCCAGCATGTAGTCGCGCTCGTAGTTGCAGTCCACCAGCACGGGCTGGCGGTCGCGCGCGAACTCGAAGACGATGAAGTTGCTCACAGCCGCCAGTGCCCCGAGGAAGCGGTGCAACTCGCCAAGAGCGCCGGGCTCCCGGTGGCCGCGCAGGAGCCGCGCCAACCGGGCCGACGCCCAGGCGAGTGGGCGAACCACCGGCTCAGGGGCGACGACGGTCTTGCGCATGGCTCGCGCGACTGTACGCCAGCCACGCGGACACCTGCTGCATCAGGGTCGTGCGAGGGCCTGGCGCAGGCGCTCCAGATGCCCTTCGATCACCGCCTGGGTCGCCGCGATGTAGCCCTCTCGCAGGGCGCGCGTGGCCGGCCAGTCGGAGCCTGGCTGCGGGAGATCCAGCCAGTACAGGTTGAGCTCCAGCGCACAGCCCTCGGGCGTGGACTGCAGCCGCCAGTCCGCAAAGGCGGTCGTGGCTCCTTCAGCCACCGTCTCCAGCCGCATCACGAGCCGCCGCCCGGGCTCCAGGTGCAGGATCTCCTCCAGCCGCGTGTGAAGGGTGCCGTCGGCAGCGCGGCTCGTGAAATGCGCCCGCTCGCCCACCGCGCCCTCGGTGCCGTCGATCACGGCCTTGCCGGCGAAGCCGGGCATCCACGCCGCGCGGTCGAACAGCAGGCGCCAGACCTGCTCGCAGGGCGCCTTCCACTCCGCACGCGCCACGTTGAAGGCACCGAAGGTGTGGCTGCCCAGGCTGGGCAAGGGGGCCGGGCCGTCAGGCGCGGAGCTCACCCTGCCTCCGCCCGGCACGTGGCCACCCATCGCTCGATCTGCCCCTGCAGCACGGGCAGCGGGTAGCCACCGTTGACCAGCAGCGCATCGTGAAAACCGCGCACGTCGAAGGCCGCGCCCATGCGCTGCCGGGCCCCTTGGCGGATCCGCTCGATGCCGATGTGGCCGAGCTCGTAGGCCAGCGCCTGCGCGGGAATGTCGGTGGCGTACCGCAGCAGCTCGCTGTCGATCACCGACGGGCTCTCGATCGTCCGGGCCCGCATGAAGTCACGTGCCTGCTCCAGGGTCCAGCCCAGCGCGTTGAGACCGGTGTCGACGACCAGGCGGGCCGCCATGAAGCTCTGCATCTGTGCGTGCCCGTACAGGTCGAAGCCCGTGATGGCGCCCATCTCGCAGGCCAGGCCGGAGGCATAGACGGCCCACCCTTCGATGGTGGCCGTGGAAAACAGGAACCTCTGCAGAGGGTGCACCACGGGCGCCTGGTCCTGCAGCGACACCTGCAGGTGATGGCCCGGCAACAGCTCGTGGCAGATGAGGTGCGCCGCGCCGATCAGCGAGCGGCTGCCCGGATCGGACCCGTTGTAGCGGTAGCGGCCCACGGGATCCGCGGGCGTGGCACGCTGGAAGTAGCCGAAGGTCATGCCGGCTTCGACGGCGGGGTCGGCCCGCGTGACAGACCAGGGGGTGCCAGGCAGGCGCCCGAACCACTTGGGCAGCAAGGGCTCCACCCGCCGGACATGGTTCACGAAGCAGGCCTCGATGTCGGCGGCGGTGCGCGGCCGCCAGCGCGGGTCGGCCTGCACGAAGCGGTCGAAGTCCTCGGCAGATGCGCCCGGCTGCAGCGCCGCGCGCAGGGCGTCCTTCTCGCCGCGCAGGCGGTCCAGCGCCTCCAGGCCGATGCGGTGAACATCCTCGGGCTCGAGGGCACAGTCGGCGTGGCGGCGGGCCAGGTGCCGATAGCAGGCCTCGCCACCCGGGTACCGGTGCAGCCCGACGCCTGCCGGGGCACGGCTCGCGCCCTCCTCGCCCAGCAGCTCGAGCAGCCGCTGCAGGGGAGGCAGCAGCTCGCGCTGCAAGGTGGAGCCGAGGGCTTCGAGCAGCCCCTGGCGCGCAGCGGGTGCCAGCCGCGCCAGGCGCTCGTCGGCCGGGATCACGGCCTGCGGCAGGGTCTGGATCACGCTGTGCAGCACGGCGCGCGCGGCCGGCAGCGCGGCCTGCGAGGGGTAGACGCCCTGCGCCTGCTGCCGGGCCGTGTGCGCGAGCATCTCCCGGGCGAGCCGGGCGTAGTCCCGCACGAGCTCGATGCAGGCCTCACGGTCGGCAGGCGTCTCCAGGGGGTGCGCTCGCAGCGCCTGCTGCGCCTCGGCGTGCAGGTCCCCGCCGGTGTAGGGGGCGACCACGAAATCCAGGTGGCGAAAGCGCGCGCCCTCGGCCCGGTGGCCCAGATCGTTCATCAAGGCCCGCCGAAAGCTGTCCTGCTCGGCGTCGAGCTCGGCTGCGGGCAGGCCAGCCAGCGCCTCGTGCGCCTGCTCGAAGAAGGCCGCATCGTCGTGCAGCCGCATGGGGTCCAGGCTGGGCAGGCCCCGTGCGGGCTGGCCTGCACCCAGGGCCAGCGCCGGCTCGGCGGCCTCGCGCCTGGCCCACACCGCGTCGGCCGTCTCCAGCAGTCGCTGCGCGGCGCTCATGCGAGGGCTTCGTCGAAGAAGTCGCGAAGTGCACGCTGGTGGAAGCGCAGGGCGGGGCCTTCGAAGGCATGCTCCTGCTCGGCGAACACCAGCGTCTGGTGCGAGATGTCCGCCTCCACCAGCAGGTGCGACATGCGCTGCAGGTTCCACTGCTGCGGCGAGTCGAGCGTCCCGGCCATCAGCAGGATGCGGGCGCGCTTGTCGATGCGCTGCGGCAACGCCCATGGCTCCGCGTTGCGGTACGGCGCGGGATCATCCTGCGGCAGGCCCAGGTAGGGCTCGGCAATCAGGCCGCCGCAGGGGTCGAAGCCCGGTACCGTGCAGGCTGCCGCGCGGTAGAGGTCAGGAGCGGCAGCCAGCAGGTGCAGCGCAAAGCTCGCGCCCCAGGAGCGGCCGAGCACTCCCATGCGCTGCGGGTCGATCCAGGGATGCAGCCCCATCAACTGGCGCAGCGCACCGGCCTGATCGGCCACCACGTGGTCGACGAAGCTGCGCCAGACGACGTCCTGGAAGGCCTTGGAGCGCTGCGGCGTACCGCGCGCATCGAGCACGAGCACCAGGTAGCCCGCATCGGCCAAGGCGTGGTGGAGGATCTCGTTGTCTGTGCGAGGTGCGAAGGCCTTCGGGGCCACGCGCATCTGCGGCCCGCCGTAGACCCAGTGCAGCAAGGGGTAGCGTCGAGCCGGGTCGAAACCAGCCGGACGGTACAGCACGCCGTGCAGGGCCGTCTGGCCGTCGGCTGCGGTGACGACGACTTCCAGCGGCGGTGTCCAGTGCGGGCCCAGCAGCGGCGCGGGGTCGAGGCGGTCCAGCTCGAGGACCGCCACTCCATCGGCGCGGCGCAGCACGCTGCGCGGCGCCACGCAGGGCGTGGAGGTCATGTCGACGAAGTGCGACCCATCGGGCGAGATGAGGCACGCGTGCTCGCCGTCGCCCTCGCTGACTTGCCGCACGGCGCCGCCCGCAAGGGGCACCCGGTACAGATGCAGGTCGTAGGGGCGCGGCCCGTCCACGCGGGCGCGGAACCAGACCTCGCCGCCGTGGCACCGCACCACGTCGTGCACGGACATCTCGCCGCGCGTGAGCTGGCGCAGCGGCGCGCCGGGCTCGGCGTCGAGCTCGCCCAGGTAGAGGTGGTTCCACCCGTCACGCTCGGACTGCCACACAAAGCGTCGATCAGGCAGCAAGTCGCAGCCCGTGGGTCCACCCCAGATGATCGGATCGAGCCGCAGGAAGGTCGGGCACTGCTCGATGAAGACGGTCCGCGCGCGAGCATCCTGGGCATCGACCACGAACAGCTCCGCACGGTCCAGCGCTCGGGTCAGGCGCAGCAGCACGACGGCGCTGGAGTCGGGCAGCCACCCGACGAGGCGCAGGAAGTGGTCGCGCATCTCGCCGAGGTCGATGCTGCGCGCCGGGCCCCCGCCGGTCGGGACCAGGTGAGGCTGCACGAGGTCGAGGGCCGCACCGGCGCGCTGCACGCGCGGGCGGTCGACGCGCACGGTGCCGTCGTGGTCGAAGCGCGTGCGCACGTCCCGCCACACCGCGCGCCGATCCATCCGGGCGGCGAGCAGCCACTTACCGTCGGGAGACCACGGGTCGACGTCAGCGGTCTCTAGGTCCCACGCGATGTCCTCGGTCGCGCCCGCCGTGAGGGTGCGGTCGGGCTCCTCGCCGGCACTGCGCAGGCGCACCTCCCCTTGCCGCACCGAGGCGAACCAACGCCCGTCGGGCGAGGGCGCCTCGGGCGCGGGGTACTCGGGCACGAGGTAGGTCTCGCGCGGGAAGGTCCGCCAGGCGGGGGCTGCCCCCTCCTCTCGGGTCTGCGGTGCAGGCCCGATCCGGGGCCCGTCGGCGTCGAGCCGGCAGACCCGGCTCACGGCCCCGTCACCCAGGCCGGCCGTCCAGGACAGTTCGCGCCCGTCGGCCGTCCAGCGAAAGCCCAGTGACGCCCAACGGCGCAGCGCCGTGAACCGATCCAGTGCGTCGTAGAAAGCCTGGCGATCGCGCAGCGGCATTCCCGAAGCGGGCCTAGAGCCGGGTGCCCAGCCGGACCTCGAGGGTCCGAGGCGGGGCGAAGGTCTGCAGGTCGTAGAAGCCGCGCGTGAAGTTCCGGTTCGTCATGTAGGTCTTGTCGGTCAGGTTGCGGCCGATCAGCGACACGTACGTCTTGCCGCCTGCGAAGGCGTATCGCAGGCTGGCGTTGACCAGCGTCACCGGATTCTCGCGCTCGAGGCTCGTGTTCTGGAAGGCCGGGAAGATGACGGAGCTCTGGTAGTTGACCTCGGCGCGCAGCGTCAGCGCACCGCCTCCCGTGGCCACGCGAAACTCCGCGCCCGCCGTCGCCGAGCCCTTGGGCGTCAGGGGCAGCGGGGTTCCGCTCAGATCGGTGCGCGTCGCTGGCGAGATGTAGTTCTTCAAGGCGCTGTCGACGTAGGCCGCATTGACGTCCAGCGTCAGGTCGCGACTGGGCCGCCCCACGACCGTGAACTCCAGGCCCTGCACGTTGGCCTTGGCCGCGTTGGAGATGGGGGTCTGGTTGCCCACCACGGTGCGCAGCTGCAGGTCGGTGTAGTCGTAGTAGAAGGCCGCGGCGTCGAACTCGACCCGGCCCCCCGCGGCGCTGAGCTTCGTGCCCAGCTCGTACGCCGAGATCGTCTCCGGCCGGTAGGACGTGACGGGCGGGTTGAAGTTGATG
>CAILKA010000604.1 GCA_903834645.1 uncultured beta proteobacterium | reverse complement strand
GCAAGCAGTTCGACGTCACGCGCGAGCGCATCCGACAGATCGAGGCCAAGGCGATCCGCAAGCTCAAGCACCCGAGCCGCTCGGACAAGCTGCGCACCTACCTCGACAACCTCTGATCCGCCCTCGTCTCGCCGCGTGCCCATGAGCACGACACTCAACCGCACGGTGCTCGCCGCAGATCTGCGCGGCAGCACCGGGCTGTTCGAGAACCTGGGCAACGCGCCTGCCACCTCGCTCGTGACGCGTTGCGTGGCGGCGCTCGGCGACGTCGTTGGTGCTTGGGGAGGGTTGGTCTTCAAGACGCTGGGCGATGGCCTCATGGCCACGTTCGCATCCTGCGCGGACGCCTGCGGCTGTGCCGAGCACCTCCATGCTCAGCTGCGTCGGCTCGTGGAAGACGACGGCATCATGTCCGGCCACGCTCCGACACCGCACCTGCGCCTGCGCGTGGCCCTGGCCTGTGGCGAAGTGATCGAGCAGGACGGCGACTTCTTCGGTGATGCCGTCAACGTGGCCGCGCGACTGATCGAGCACACCGGTGACGACGAAACGCTGGTCACGGAAGCGGTGCGGGAGGCGCTCCCCGCGGGGCTGCACGGCTCATTTCGCAGCCTCGACCGCCTGGCGATCAGAGGCCGCTCCGAACCCGTGGGCGTGTGCGTGGCGCTCCGACAGGATGCGGCCGACCTTCCGACGACGCACTTCGGCGATCTCGCCGCCGATGCGCCCCGCACCATGTGGCTGGACCTGGCCTGGCTCGGCCGCCACCGCAGCTTCTCCTCGGCCCAGACGCCCGTGCTGATCGGCCGCGATGCGCAGGCCACCTGCCATATCGATCTCCCAACCGTCTCACGCTCGCACGCCCGCATCGATTGGCACAGCGGGGGCTTCCAGCTCACCGATCTCAGCTTCAACGGAACCTACGTCCACTTCCAGGGTGCCGATCCCATGGGCCTGCGCCGCGGCACCTGCACCCTGGTGGGCAGCGGCGCAATCGGCCTGGGCGCGCCCACGGCAGGCACGCGCGGCGCCTGGCTCGAGTTCCGGGTGGCCAGCGACTCA
The DNA here is from genome assembly GCA_903834645.1 of uncultured beta proteobacterium. Classification (GTDB taxonomy): domain Bacteria; phylum Pseudomonadota; class Gammaproteobacteria; order Burkholderiales; family Burkholderiaceae_C; genus Rubrivivax. Next base: position 3,451 of record CAILKA010000604.1, on the reverse strand, counting down.
TGACACTGCGCCCCGAGCCGCCGCTGAGACACGGCACGCCCAGCCGTACCGGGCTACTGCTCGTCAACCTGGGCAGCCCGGCCGAACCGACCGCCGCTGCCACCCGTCGCTACCTCGCCGAATTCCTGTCCGACCCCCGGGTGGTGGAGATCCCGCGGCTGGTCTGGTGGCCGATCCTGCACGGCATCATCCTGCGCGTGCGCCCGGCGCGTTCGGCCGCCAAGTACGCCAGCATCTGGATGCCCGAGGGCTCACCGCTTTCCGTCTGGACCCAGCGCCTGACGCAAGGGCTGCGCGACTCCTTCGAGACCGCCGGCCTGCAGATCGTCGTGCAGCAGGCCATGCGCTATGGATCACCTGGCGTGGCTGACGGGCTGGATGCGCTGCGGGCCGCGGGCGTCTCGCGCGTGCTGGTGCTGCCGTTGTACCCCCAGTACGCGTCAGCCACCACGGCCAGCATCTGGGACGCAGTCGCCCGTTGGTCGGGCCAAGCCAGGTATCTGCCCGAGTTCCGCTTCGTCAACCGTTACGGCGAAGAGCCTGCCTACATCGAGTCTCTGGCCGAGAGCGTGCGCAGCCACTGGGCGGTTGCCGGGCGCGGGCGGATGCTGGTGATGACCTTCCACGGCCTGCCGGAGCGCTCGCTGATGCTCGGGGACCCATACCACTGCGAATGTCATAAGACGGGGCGTTTGCTTGCCGAAGCCCTGGGGCTCGGCCCGGACGAGTACAAGGTGACGTTCCAGAGCCGATTCGGGCGCGCGCAGTGGCTGCGCCCCTACACCGAGCCGGCTCTGCAGGAGATGGCTGCCGGCGGGCTCGAGCGCGTCGACGTGATCTGCCCGGGCTTTCCGGTCGACTGCCTGGAGACGCTGGAGGAGATCGGCCTCGAGGCGCGCGAGGCCTTCCTGCAGGCTGGCGGGCGCGAGTTCCACTACATCCCGTGCCTGAATGCCACGCCAGGGGCGGTGGCGGCGATTGCAGCCGTCGCAATGCGTCACCTGCAGGGCTGGCCCGTCTCGGTGCCCGACAGTGGGGAGTTGGCCAGGCAACGCGAGCGAGCCCTGGAGCGGGGCGCGACGGATTGACCCATCGGCTGCTGTTCCAGCGGGTCGGCAGGCAGATCAGTGCCTCATAATCGCGCCGGCGAATGAGCCAGGCAGAGCAAGAGGAGACATGACCATGAGCATTTCCAAGCGCGATTTCCTGGGCTGGGGTGCAGCCCTCGGTGCTGGGGCCGCCCTCCCGGCATGGGCGCAGGCAAAGGCACTCTTCGAGACGATCAACATGTTCGTGCCCGCGGCTCCCGGCGGAGGCTGGGACGGCACGGCACGCGCCATCGAGCGCGCCACCAAGGGCGCCGGCCTGGTGGGCAACATGCAGTTCGAGAACGTGGGCGGCGCGGGCGGCATGGTGGGCTTGCCACGCTTCGTGAACCAGCGCAAGGGTCAGGGCAACTCGCTGATGGTCGGCGGTTCGGTCATGGTCGGCGCGGCCATCGCCAACAAGAGCCCGGTCACGATGCGCAACGTGACGCCGATTGCTCGTCTGACCGAGGAGGCCGGGGTCATCGTCGTGCCCGCGGCCGGCAAGTACAAGACCTGGGCGGATCTGCAGGCGGCACTCAAGGCCAACCCCAAGGGCGTACCGGTGGCTGGCGGCAGCGCGGGTGGCACCGACCACCAGATTCTCGGCCTGGTCGTTCGCGCACTCGGTCGCGATCCCAAGGAGGCGGCTTATGTCGCCTTCGCAGGTGGCGGCCCTGCCAACGCGGCGATCCTGGGCAACCAGGTCGCAGCGGGCATTTCCGGCTGGTCGGAGTTCGAGGAGCAGATCAAGGCAGGCAGGATGATCCCCTTGGCCGTCTCCGGGGCCCGCCGCATACCGGGCGTCAACGTGCCCACCCTGCCTGAGCTGGGTGTGAATGTCACGATGTCGAACTGGCGCGGGGTGTTCGGTGCCCCCGGCATCAACCAGGCCCAGCGGGATGCTCTCATCGATCTGGTCACTCGCATGAACGCGTCCCTGCCCTGGCGTACCGAGCTTGAGGCCCGCAAGTGGTCCGATGTCTTCCTCACAGAGCGGCCCTTCGAACGTGAGATCGAGGCCAACATCAAGCTGACCGAGTCGGTACTCAAGGATCTGGGCCTGGCCTGAGCGGTACTGGCTGCTGTGCCCGATCGCCCGGCCCTGATGCGCGTCACGGGCAATCACCCCTGGATGCCTCGGCTTGTCAGCGGCCTGCTGGGCGCGATCTGGCTCGCGGCGGCGTGGCAGGTCATGGTGATTCCCGAATCGGCCATCCAGATGACGGTCGGTGCCCGTGAGGTGCCTGCTGCCGTCGTGACCTTCCTCGGTGGCCTGCTGGCGGCCTACGCCGCAGGCGCTTGGCGCGGCACGCAGCCCGACCAGCTCGGCGAGGAAGGCCAGGCGCCCCTGCCGGGTGCCACCTCCCGGGTGCTTTGGCTCCTGGGAGGTGGAGTCGCCTTCATCGGGCTCGTTCCGCTGCTGGGATTCATCATCCCGGCAGCCCTTTGTGCAGCGGGCGTGGCCCGTGCCTTCGATGCCCCCTTCTCCTTGCGCACCGCCGTGGTGTGCCTGCTGATCGCAGCGGTGTTCTGGGCGGCGTTCGCCGCCGGCCTCGGTGTCGGGCTCGGCCCGGCCGTGACGGGCCTGGGCTGACGCCCCGCACGACAGGCAACACCACGTGGATGCCCTCAATGGCCTGATGGCCGGCTTTGGTCAGGCGCTTGCGCCGACCACGCTGATGTGGGGCTTCATAGGCTGCTTCGTCGGCACACTGGTGGGTGTTCTGCCCGGCATCGGCCCGGCCCTGACCATTGCGCTGCTGCTTCCCCTCACGTACCACGTGCCGGCCACGAGCATGTTCGTCATGTTTGCAGGCATCTACTACGGTGCCGCATATGGCGGATCGACCACGTCGATCCTGTTGAACACGCCAGGCGAGTCCGCCTCCGTCGTCACGGCCCTGGAGGGCAACAAGATGGCGCGCACCGGGCGCGCGGGTCCCGCGCTGGCGACGGCCGCAATCGGCAGCTTCGTGGCAGGCACCATCGGGACGGTGGCGCTCACCTTCATTGCCCCTTGGGTGGTGGAGGCTGCGCTCGCCTTCGGCCCTGCGGAGTACTTCAGCCTGATGGTGCTTGCGCTGGTGGCCGTGTCGGCGGTGCTGGGCAGCTCCGTCCTGCGTGGGCTCCTCAGCCTGGCTGCGGGGCTGCTGATCGGCCTGGTGGGGGTGGACCTGCAGACGGGTCAGCCGCGATTCACCTTTGGCCGGGCCGAACTGCTTGACGGAATCGAAGTCACCATCGCGGCCGTGGGCCTGTTTGCCGTGGGCGAGGCCCTCTACCTGGCCTGGGGCGGGCGGCAGGCCCGGGCAGGCGAGGTCATGAAGGTCTCGGGCCGGCTGTGGCTGAGCCGCGCCGACTGG
>CAILKA010000603.1 GCA_903834645.1 uncultured beta proteobacterium | reverse complement strand
AGGATCCCATGCTCGCTGCGATGCCCATGCAAAGCGTCGACACATCCGGCTTGATGAACTGCATGGTGTCGTAGATGGCCAAGCCTGCACTGACACTGCCGCCAGGCGAATTGATATAGAGAAAAATGTCCTTGTCAGGGTTCTCGCTCTCCAGGAACAACATCTGCGCGCACACGAGGTTGGCGCTGTGGTCGTTCACCGGGCCGACCAGGAAGATGATGCGCTCGCGCAGCAGCCGGCTGTAGATGTCGTAGGCGCGCTCGCCACGACCGGACTGTTCGATGACGATGGGCACCATGCCCAGACCGACGGTTTCGAGGGCGCTCATCAGCTACTCCTGGCAGGATGGAGACGGCGCCTCACGCGGCAGCCATCAGTTCGTCGAAGGGCACGGCCTTGTCCACGACCTTGACCCGGCCGAGCACGTGCTCGGTCACGTTGTTCTCAATCACCACAGCCTCCACCTCGGCCATGCGCTGGCGGTCACCCAGGTAATAGCGCATCACCTCGGCGGGCTTCTCGTAGCTCTGGCTGAGCTCCTCGATGTGCCGCTGCAACTGTTCGGGCTTGGCGCGCAGCCCCTCGCTGCGCACGAGTTCGGCCACCACCAGCCCCAGCCGCACGCGGCGCTCGGCCTGGGCCTGGAACAGCTCCGCAGGCAGTTGCACGGACTGAGGATCCTTGACGCCGCGCTTCTTCAGATCCTCGCGGGCGGCCTCGGCCATGCGCTCGACCTCGTCGGAGACGAGCGCACGCGGGAGCTCCAACGTCGCGCTGGCCAGCAGCGCGTCCATCACGGCGGCCTTGTTGCGAGCCTGCAGCCGGAACTTCAGCTCGCGCTCGAGGTTGCGGCGGATGTCGTCGCGCAGGCCCGCCACGGTGGCCTCCTGAACGCCCAGCGACTTGGCGAATGCGTCGCCCACCTCTGGCAGCACGCCCACCTCGATCTTCTTCATGGTCACCATGAAGTCGGCTTCTTTGCCGGCGACATCACGGCCTTGGTAATCGTCCGGAAACTTCAGCGGGAAGGTCTTGCTCTGGCCCACCTTCATGCCGCGCACGCCCTTGTCGAACTGCTCGAGCATCTGACCCTCGCCGATCACGAAGGAGAAGTCTTCGGCCTTGCCGCCTGAGAAGGGCTCGCCGTCGATCTTGCCTTCGAAGTCGATCGTCACACGGTCGCCCTCGGCCGCTCCCTCGGCCTGCGGGCGCTGCGCGTAGGTACGTCTTTGCTTGCGCAGGATCTCGAGCGTACGGTCAACGGCGGCATCGGTCACTTCCGAGGCGACACGCTCCACCTCGACCCCGGCCAGATCTGCGAGGGACACCTCAGGGTAGACCTCGAACGTGGCGTCGAACAGCATCTGCCCCTCGGGCGCCTCGGGCTTGGGCTCGATGCGCGGAGTTCCCGCCACGCGCAGGCTGGCCTGCGACGCGGCGTCGCTGAAGGCCTTGCCGACGCGATCGTTCATCACGTCCATCTGAACCGAGTAGCCGTAGCGCTGCGCGACGACGGACATCGGCACCTTTCCCGGGCGAAAGCCGTCTGCCTTGACGGTCCGGGCAAGCCGGCGCAAGCGCGACTCCACCTCCTGACCGATGTCCAGTGCGGACACGGACAGAGTGATGCGGCGTTCCAGTTTCTCAAGGGTTTCGACGGTGACGGCCATTTAGGACTCGGATGCGTGTGTGATGGGGTTGCGGGGTGGTGCGCGGGGTCGGACTCGAACCGACACGGAGTTGCCTCCGTCAGGACCTAAACCTGGTGCGTCTACCAATTTCGCCACCCGCGCTGAGGGGGCAGATCCGCCGGTCGCGGGGCAGGCGACGGATGCTCCGGTATCGGCAAACCGTGGATTTTAGCCTGCGAGGCGACACGCATGGGGCGGCTCTGGCGACACAATCACGTTCCGTGAGCATCGAGCACTACGAGAACTTCCCGGTCGCATCGGCCCTTTGCCCCGCGCGCCTGCGCCCGGCGGTACTCGCGATCTATGCCTTCGCGCGCACGGCCGACGACCTGGCCGACGAGGGTGACGCGCCGGCCAGCGAGCGCCTGGCAGCCCTGCGGGCCTACCGCACGGACCTGCTGGCCTCCTTCGAGGGACGGGCCCATTCCCCCCAATGGCATGCAGTCTTCACACGCCTGAGCGACGCGCGCCGCGCGCACGACCTGCCCCTGGCCCCCTTCCTGCACCTGCTAGATGCCTTCGAGCGCGACACCCATGCCGAGCCGTATCGCGACCGCTCGGAGCTGCTCTCCTATTGCTCCCTGTCGGCCAACCCCGTGGGGCGGCTCCTGTTGCACCTCTACGGCGTGCACGGCGAGGCGCAGCACCGGCGATCGGATGCCATCTGCAGCGCGCTGCAGCTGATCAACTTCTGGCAGGACCTGGGCCTGGACCTGTCGCGCCGCCGCGTCTATGTGCCCCTGCAGGATGCCGGGCGTCATGGCGTGGACTTACGCGACCCGGCCGCGCTGCGCGATGGACCCGCCACACAGGCTCTGGTATCGGAGCTTTGCGAGTGGGCCAGGGGGCTGATGCTCCAGGGCGCGCCACTGGCCTGCGAGCTGCCGGGCCGGGTCGGCTGGGAGCTCAGGCTGGTCGTGCAAGGGGGGCTGCGCATCCTCGACAAGATCGCCCGCATGCGGCACGCGACGATCGCCCGGCGCCCCGTGGTCGGCGCGGCCGACCTGCCCGCAATGCTGTGGGGGGCGCTGCGGATGCGACCGCTGACCATGGGTGGTGCCCGATGACGCCGCAGCAGTACGTGCAGGAAAGGGCCGCGCGCAGCGGCTCAAGCTTTTACTACGCGTTTCTCTTCCTCCCGCCGCGCCGGCGGGCTGCCATCACGGCTTTCTATGCCTTCTGTCGGGAGGTGGATGACGTAGTCGACGAGGCTCGTGATCCCGGCGTCGCAGCCACGAAGCTGGCGTGGTGGGTGGCGGAGGTGCAGTCGGCGTTCGGTGGCCGGCCCACGCACCCGGTGATGCAGGCTCTGATGCCGCTGGCCGACGAATTCGGCATCGAACAGCGACACCTCCAGGCCGTGATCGAGGGCTGCCAGATGGATCTTCAGCAGACCCGCTACCTGGACTTCCCGGGCCTGGCGCGGTACTGCCACCTGGTGGCCGGCGTCGTCGGCGAGGTGGCCAGCGGAATCTTCGGGCGCACCGAGCCGGCAACGATCGACTATGCACATCGCCTCGGCCTTGCGATGCAACTGACCAACATCATTCGCGACGTGGGCGACGACGCGCGGCGCGGCCGGATCTACCTGCCGATGAACGAGCTCGCACACTTCGGCGTCAAGGCCGAGGAGATCCTGCGCCGCGAGCAGCCCTGGGGCTACAGCGAGCGCTTCGATGCGCTAATGCGCCACCAGGCTGCACGCGCGCACGCAACCTTCGATGAAGCGCTCGCGCGCCTGCCCGACGGCGACCGCCGAACCCAGAAACCCGGGCTGATGATGGCCCACATCTACCGCACGCTGCTGCGTGAGATCGAGGCCTCGGGATTTCAGGTGCTGCACCAGCGCATCTCGCTCACGCCACTGCGCAAGCTCTGGATCGCCGCGCGTACTCAGTGGCGCGACCGCTGAGCGGCCCACCATGGCACGCCTGGCAGTCATCGGCGCGGGCTGGGCGGGCCTCGCATCGGCCGTGCAGGCCACGCTGCAGGGGCACGCGGTATCGGTCTTCGAAATGGCGGCAGCGCCTGGCGGCAGGGCTCGCAGCGTGTGCCACGGCGGCGAGCAACTGGACAACGGCCAGCACATCCTGATCGGAGCCTACCGCGAGACCCTCGCCCTGATGCGGCAGGTGGGGGTCGACCCCGAGCAGGTGCTGCATCGGCAGCCGCTCTCGATGGTCGATGCGCAGGGCCGCGGGCTGGTCCTGCCTCCTGGTCCTGCCCCCTGGGCCTTCCTGCGCGCCGTCCTGGCGCATCCGGCCTGGTCGCTGCAGGATCGGCTTGCCTTGCTGCGGGCGGGCGCGGGCTGGGCTGCGGCGCGCTTCCACGCCCCGGCTGGCTCTACGGTGCAGGAGCTGTGCGGCAAGCTGCCCGGGGTGGTCTGTCGCGAGCTCATCGAGCCCCTGTGCGTGGCGGCGCTCAACACGCCGGCGTCGCAAGCCAGCGCACAGGTCTTCCTGACGGTCCTGCGCGACGGCCTGTTCGGTGCGCGTGGATGCGCCGACCTGTTGCTGCCACGCCGCCCGCTCGGCGAGCTCCTTCCCGAGCCGGCGTGGGCCTGGTTGGGCCGCCGAGGAGTGGCTCTCGCCCCGCGCACGCGCATCCAAGCGCTCATTCGCGATCCGCAGGGCGGTTGGACCGTGCAGGGCGCCCGCTTCGACGGGGTGGTGCTGGCCTGCAGTGCGCATGAGGCAGCCCGGCTGGCCGTGCCCCACGTGCCAGCCTGGGCGGCGAGGGTGGGCGAGCTGCGGCACGAGCCGATCGCCACCGTCGTTCTGGACAGCCCCGGCTCGCGGCTCGCCGGCCCCATGGTCAGCCTGCCCGAGGGCCCGGCCCAGTTCGCCTTCGACCATGGTGCTCTAGGTGCCCGACCAGGGCGCTTCACCTTCGTGGTCAGCGGAGCGGCCCCCTGGCTGGAAGAGGGCAGCGCACCCCTGGCAGAGGCTGTGCTGGCGCAGGCTCGCACGGCTTTCCCGGCAGGCAGCTGCAGGGCCGCCCCCGTGCTGCGGGCGTGCATCACCGAGCGGCGCGCGACCTTCCGTTGCATAGCCGGCCTGCGCCGGCCCCCGCAGGTGCTGGATCCAGGCCTGGTGGCAGCGGGTGACTATGTGGAGGGGCCCTACCCGGCCACGCTCGAAGGAGCGGTGCGGTCAGGACTGTCGGCTGCCCGCCACTTTGATTGACATGCCACTATGCAATAGGATCTTTCGCGATACAAAATACGGGCTCTTATCTGACCCTCATCGATGCGCACCAAGGAAGCGACCTCCACCGCGATCCAGGTTCTCGAGCGCACCTTTACGCTTCTGGACGTGCTCGCCGCCCACCCGGATCCGGTCTCGCTCAAGCAAATCAGCGAGCGCACCGGCTTGCACCCCTCCACTGCCCACCGCATCCTGAATGACCTCACGGTGGGTCGCTTGGTCGAGAGGCCCGAGCCCGGAAGCTATCGCCTGGGCATGCGGTTGCTCGAGCTTGGCAACCTCGTCAAGGCTCGGCTGGACGTACGCCAGGCAGCCATCGGCCCGATGCGCGAGCTTCATCGCCTGACACACCAGCCCGTGAACCTCTCGATGCGTCAGGGTGACGAGATCGTCTACATCGAGCGGGTGTTCAGCGAACGATCCGGCATGCAGGTGGTGCGCACAGTGGGTGGCAAGGCCCCCTTGCATCTCACCTCGGTGGGCAAGCTCTTCCTGGCCCAGGACGACGCGCAACGCGCGCGGGCCTATGCCACGCGCACGGGCCTGGCCGGCCACACGCGCAACAGCATCACCGAGCTCGGGGCCCTGGAACGCGAGCTGGCCACGGTACGGGCGAGCGGCTGTGCGCGCGACAATGAGGAGCTCGAACTCGGCGTACGCTGCATGGCTGCCGGCATCTACGACGATCAGGGCAAGCTCGCGGCTGGGCTCTCGATATCGGCACCGGCCGACCGATTGGAAGAGGGCTGGCTCGAACACTTGCGGGCGACGGCCGCCGAGATCTCGTTCGGCCTGGGCTGGAAACGCCTCGGCCTTCGCTGACTGCCAACCCGGCCACACGACCCGCGACCGCGAGCCGGGCGCGCGAACAGACTAGATCTTGCCCTCGGGGCCGGCAGCGCCCGGTGCAGGCACAGCCTGCGAGACCCAGGCACGCAAACGTTCGGCATCGCCGATCCGCGCGTGTCGGCCAGCCGAGTCGAGCAGCACCATGATCAGATTGCGACCCGCTGTCTGGACCTTCATCACGACACAGCGTCCAGCTTCCGAGATGTAGCCCGTCTTTTGGAGGGCGATTTCCCAGGCAGGGTTGCGTACCAGGCCGTTCGTGTTGCGGAAGGCGACCTGCCGAGAGCCGAGTGCCATCTTCAAGTCGGGCGTGGTGGACAAGTCTCCGATGAGCGAGTGGCGGGCAGCCTCGCGCACGAGCAGGGCAAGGTCGGTGGCCGAGGAACGGTTATCGCTCGACAGGCCCGTGGGCTCGACGAACTGGGTGTGATGCATGCCCAGCAGCGAGGCCTTTGCGTTCATCGCCTCGCGAAAGGCGCCCAATCCACCGGGGTAGGTACGCCCGAGGGCATGCGCCGCGCGGTTCTCGGAGGCCATCAGCGCCAGATGCAGCAGCTCGCCGCGCGTGAGCGAGGTGCCCACCCGCAGCCGCGAACCCGTGCTCTTGAAGACGTCCACGTCGTCCTGGGTGACGGCCAGACGCTCGTCGAGCGGCAGCCCCGCCTCCACCACGACGAGGGCCGTCATGAGCTTGGTGATCGAGGCAATGGGCAGCACAGCCTCGGGGTTCTTGCTGAAGAGGACCTGCTCGGTGTCCTGATCGATGACGAGCGCCACGCTGGACTTCAGGGACAGGGGATCGTCAGCTGCGTGCAAACCGGCGCGCTGGCCGGCCGAAGGGCGCTGCGGAGCCGTAGCCCGCTTCACCGAACTCGCAGGCCGGGCCTGGCGAGTGGGCGTGGCAGAAGGGCGACGCGGTGCCTTGGTGGCAGTGGAGCGGCTGGCAGTGGCCTCCGCGCGCTTGCCGGGGCCGGATCGCTCGGCATCCTGGTTGGCCCAGGTGCTGGTCGAGCCGAACAGAAGCACCATGCACCCAAGGGCGAAGCACACAAAAGAGCGCCGGGGGCGCCACTCAACACTGGCCGACTCTCGCAAAGCCTGTACCTCGCAATCGAATGAACGAGTGTAGGCGAGGCCAAAAATCTGCGCAAGATCAAGAACTTGTGCGGAAAACCTCAGCCTTGTGCAGCCACGCGCTCCGCCGTGCTGTGCAGCTTGTTCAAGGCCGCCAGGTAGGCCTTGGCCGAGGCCACCACGATGTCGGGGTCGGAACCCACCCCGTTGACCACCCGCCCGGCACGCTGCAGACGTACCGTCACCTCGCCTTGGGACTCCGTGCTGCCGCTGGTGATCGCGTTGACGGAGTACAGCAGCAGCTCGGCCCCACTCCGGACCTGCGATTCGATTGCCTTCAGGCTGGCATCCACGGGACCGTTGCCGTCGCTCTGGACATGGAACTCGCTGGGTCCGGCGGCAAAGGTCACGCTCGCATGCGGGCGCTCGCCCGTCTCGGAACGCTGGGACAGTGACAACAGGCGGTAGTGCTCCTGCTCGGCCGTCACGCTCTCGTCGCCGACAAGCGCGATGATGTCTTCGTCGAAGATCTCGCTCTTGCGGTCGGCCAGATCCTTGAATCGAGCGAATGCGGCATTGAGTTCCGCCTCCGATTCAGGGTAGACGCCCAGCTCCTGCAGCCGCTGCTTGAATGCGTTGCGCCCGGAGAGCTTGCCCAGCACGATCCGGTTGGCTGCCCAGCCCACGTCCTCGGCGCGCATGATCTCGTAGGTGTCGCGGGCCTTGAGCACGCCGTCCTGGTGTATGCCCGAAGCGTGCGCGAAAGCGTTGGCTCCCACCACGGCCTTGTTGGGTTGCACGACGAATCCCGTCGTCTGCGCCACCAGCCGGGAAGCGGGGACGATCTGTGTCGCGTCGATGCCAACTTCCAGGCCGTAATGGTCACGACGTGTGCGCACCGCCATCACCACCTCCTCGAGCGCGCAGTTGCCGGCACGCTCGCCCAGGCCGTTGATCGTGCACTCGACCTGGCGCGCGCCTCCGACCTTCACGCCCGCCAGAGAGTTGGCCACCGCCATGCCGAGGTCGTTGTGGCAGTGGACCGACCAGATGGCCTTGTCGGAGTTCGGCACCCGGGCCCGCAGGTCCGCGATGAAGCGCCCGTAGAGCTCGGGTATCGCGTAGCCGACGGTGTCGGGGATGTTGACCGTGGTTGCGCCCTCGCGGATGACAGCCTCCAGCACGCGGCACAGAAAATCGGGATCCGATCGGTAGCCGTCTTCGGGCGAGAACTCCACGTCTCCGCACAGGTTGCGGGCGAAGCGCACGGCGAGGACCGCCTGCTCGTGCACCTGCTCACGCGTCATGCGCAGCTTCTTCTCCATGTGCAGGTCGCTCGTGGCGATGAAGGTGTGGATGCGTGCACGCGCTGCCCCGCGCAGCGCCTCGGCCGCACGTGAGATGTCGCGATCGTTGGCGCGCGCGAGCGAGCACACGGTGCTGTCCTTCACCACGTCGGCAATCGCCCTCACCGCCTCGAAGTCGCCGTTGCTGGAGGCGGCGAAACCGGCCTCGATCACGTCCACGCGCAAACGCTCGAGT
>CAILKA010000602.1 GCA_903834645.1 uncultured beta proteobacterium | reverse complement strand
GCGCGGCCGACGCCGACGCCGGCGGCGGCTCCGCTGGGCGCGCCGCTGCACGGCTGAGCGACGGCCTGGTTTGCTCTTCGGGCTTTGGGGCGTGCTCGGGGCAGTGAGCACGCCACTCGTCGGAGAAGCCGACCGGAAGAAGCCCGGCGCCGACCGCGCATGGCACGTGCGTTTTCTGCGGCACTCCGCAAATGCACGCACCGCAGCAGTGCCCGACGAGGCGCGCAAGCAGCAAGCGCCTACCTACGCGTGCCCACTTGAGCGTGAGCGCGCCCGCCGGCCGATGTGCACTCGCCCGCGCAGAGGCGAACGAGTGCGTACGGGAAAGCCCGAGCGGGCGCGACGGCGGACGATCGCAGGGATGCGCCCCTGCGTGACCCGCTCAAGTGCGACCTTGCGCCCTACGGCGTTATCTCAGCTCGGCGGCGCGCCGCGGTCGGTCGAGAGCGCAGGCTGTGCAGACTTGGGGCGCTCGGCCGTGCCGACGGCGGGCTCAGTCGCCAGGCGCGCCTGCAAGAGCATGAGCGCCAGATCGAGCTGCTCATCCACACCCTCGGCCACCAGTGCGCTCGGGTTGGGGCGCTCGTCCTTCGCACCCTTGCCGCTCTCGTCGATCTGGTCGGCCTTGGTGCGCAGGGTCTGCGCCTTCTCCTGCTGCTTGGGCCCCACGCGCACGACGACGTCGGGGTTCACGCCCCAGTCGCCGGTGTTCAGGCGCTTGTGCACCAGGCGACCCTTCTGGCCCGGCGCCGCCGGCGGCAAGGCGTAGTACTGCTGCGTGACCTTGACCGCAGCCTGGCGCGGCCCATCGGTCACGCGCTGCACGGTCTGCACGCTGCCCTTGCCGAAGGTGCGGTCGCCGATCACGACGCCTGCCTTGTAGGCCTGCAGCGCGCCGCTCACGATCTCGCTCGCGCTGGCCGATTCGCGGTTCACGAGCACGACCAGCGGCAGCCCCGCGAGCTTGGCCTTGCTGGGCTTGGCGTAGTTCGTGCCCACGGTGCGGCCGTTGCGGTCCTGCACTTCGACGACCAGGCCACGACTCACGAAAAGGTTGACCATGTCCACCGCCGCAGGCAGGAGCCCGCCCGGGTTGCCGCGAAGGTCAAGCACGAGCCCGCGCAGCTGGCCGGCCTTGCGCATCGCTTCGATGGCGTCGGCCATGTCGTCGAGGGTGTCATCGTTGAAGCTCGTCACCCGCAGGTAACCGATGCCCGCATCGGGGTCGATCATCCAGTCCCACTCGGGCGTGCCGCCTTCATCGATCGAACGCTTCCACCAGCCGTTCACCGAACGCATCTTGATGCGCTCGCGGATCAGCGGCACCTCGAGATCGGTGGCCAGTTCGCCTTCGCCGCGACGGAGCTTCATGACCACCTGCTTGCCGGCCGGGCCGGTGATCGTCTCGACTGCCTTGTTGAGGGTCCAGCCCGCGGTCGGCATGCCGTTGACCTCGATGATGCGGTCGTTGGGCTGCACGCCCGCCCGCGCGGCCGGACCGCCCTCGAGCGGGTTGGCGATCATGAGCTGGCGCTTGTCGTCGTAGCGGAGCAGGATGCCCACGCCGACGAAGTCGCCCTCGAGCTGCTGGTTGAAGCGGCGCAGGTTCTCCGGCCAGATGATCGACGAGTAGTCGTCGCCCTGGTCCTTCGAGAGCCGCTCGGTCGCGCCGGTGCCAAATTCGTGCAGAAGCACGTCGTGCGGGACCTTGATGGTGCGGTCGTTCGCATCGAGCATCGCGTCGACGGTCGTGCGCGCCCACGTGCCGCTGGCTCGCTCGGGCTTGGCATTGGCCAGGCCTTCGAGTTCCTTGGTGAAGGCGCCCACGACCGCCGGGTCCTTGAGCGCAGGGAAGGTTTCGGCGAGTGCAGTCGTGGTGGCCAGCAGGCGGACCTGCTCAAGGCCGCCTCGCACCAGCGGCTCCCAGCCCTGGCCGCCGATATGGGCCTCGGCCGCGGCCGAGAGCGCACCGAGCGTGAGGTTCCGCGTGATGCCACCGACGACTTCCTTCCAGTCATCCGCGGCGTCCTCGCTGAAGTCGGCGAAGTCATCATCGGGGTCGACGCGCTTGGCCACGCTCTCGCGCAGCGCGTGCATGGCACGCGGGGCGTAGATCGCGATGAGCATGATGCGGTCGTTGAGGTCGTTCAGCGCACTCTCGGTGCGCTCGAAGGTTTCCTGGTCGATGCCATCCTCGACCAAGACCTTCGCGCGGAAGGTCAGTTCCTGCGCATAGAGCAGATCGCCCGCCGACTCGGCCTTGGTGGCCTCGGCGAGCGCGGTCTTGACGAGGTCGCGGAAGGCGGGTGCGGTCCCCCGCTGCTTCCACTCCGCCTCCGAAAGCAGGTAGCGGATGTTCGCGCCGTCGACGAG
>CAILKA010000601.1 GCA_903834645.1 uncultured beta proteobacterium | reverse complement strand
TGCGGCGCGGAGGGCACCTCCACGCATTCGCCCAGCCGGTTGAACTTCAGCCCGTGGTACGCGCAGCGGATGCCGCCTTCCTCGTTGCGACCGAAGAAGAGCGACACGCCCCGGTGCGAGCAGAACTCCGAGATCAGGCCCGGGCGGCCTTCGCTGTCACGAAAGGCCAGCAGCTTCTCGCCCAGGATCTGCACCCGCACCTGCGGGCCGTCGGGCTCGGCGATCTCGCAGGCCTGCAGCACGGGCACCCAGTAGCGCCGCATCAGCGCACCCATCGGCGTACCGGCGCCCGTGCGCACCAGGACTTCTGACATCTCGCGGTTCATCGACGCTGCTCCTGCTTCGGGCCTGCTGCCTCGGACGCCGCCGCGCGCCCGGCAAGCGGGGCTTGCGCTCCGGCGGCAACCTGCCTCAACCCCGATCGTAGCCAAGCTACCATCGCACGGCACGAATACCCGCAAGCGCGCCCGCTTCAACGGGCTGGCAGACGGAGCACCCATGGCCGAGATCAACACCATCTTCGCGGTCCCGATGGTCTTCCACAAGCTGGAAGACTGCGCGGGGCTCAATGCCGAGCTCGAGGCGCTCTTCGTCGCGCGCGCCGCCGAAGGCAAGAAGTACGGCAACCCGCGCCCCTTCGTCGACCGCAACGAGCCGCTGTTCGAGAGCAACTTCCGGCTCTTCGATTGGCCGCACGATTGCGTGCGGCGGCTGCGCGACTTCTGCGTGCCCGCCCTGTATGGGGCCATCGGCGAGCTCAACGGCTACGGCGTGGAGCAGCTCAAGCGTCTGCATATGGCCACCGAGTCGTGGTACCACCTCACGCACCGGGGCGGCTACTTCGGGGTACACAACCACGCGCTGCACTCCTGGTCGGGCGTGTACTGCGTGCGCCACGACGGCGACGATCCGCAGAGCATGAGCGGGCGGCTCAGCTTCATCAATCCGCACTCGCCTTCGGCGATGTACATGGACATGGCGATCGCCAACCTGCGCCCGCCCTACGGGATGGGGCCGCTGAACCTGCGCCTGGAGCCCGGCGAGCTCGTGCTCTTCCCCTCCTGGCTGCTGCACCACGTGCTGCCCTATGACGGAGAGACGCTGCGCATCACGGTGGCGTTCAACGCGCGCTTTCGCATGGAAGGCGCCGACGCGAACCCGGTTCCGCTGGGCTGAGCGCGCCCGCGGCCGCGACCTGAGCCGACACGACCCGACCCGACACGATCCACCAACCGACCGACCGACTCCAAGGAGCCTCGCATGGGCCAGTTCATCACCCTCACCGCGGCCGACGGCCACGCCTTTCCCGCCTACGTGGCCGAGCCGGCGGGCCATCCGCGCGGCGCCGTCGTCGTGCTGCAGGAGATCTTCGGCGTGAACCGCCATATCCGCGAGGTGGCCGACGGCTACGCCGCGGCGGGCTACCTCGCCGTGGCGCCCTCGACCTTCCACCGCGTGCAGCCCGGGGTGGAGCTCGGCTACGAAGCTGCCGACATGCAGGCCGGCATCGCGCTGAAGGCCGCGGTGGAGGCGCTGCCCGCGCCCGGGGTGCTGGCCGACATCGAGGCCGCGGTGCAGCACGCCGCGCGCACCAGCGGCGGCAAGGTGGGCGTGGTGGGCTACTGCTGGGGGGGGCTCCTCACCTGGCGCGCCGCCTGCCTCGTGGATGGCGTGGCGGCGGCCGCGCCCTACTACGGTGGCGGGGTGACGAGCCCGGCCGAGGCCGCGCGCACCCCGCGCTGCCCGGTGCTGGCGCACTTCGGCGAGCGCGACCACTGGATCCCGATGGATACCGTGCGCGCCTTCGAGGCGGGCCAGGCGGCGCATGGCGTGCAGGTGCACGTGTACGCGGCTGACCACGGCTTCAACTGCGACCACCGCGGCTCCTACGACGCCGAGGCAGCCCGCCTGGCGCGCGAGCGCACGCTCGCCTTCTTCGCGCAGCACGTGGGCTGACAGGGCGCGCACCCGCCACGGGCCCGGAGCGCACCCCGGGCAGGTCGTGGGGCGGGACTCGGGCGGATCGCGGTCGGGCCTCAGCTCCTGGGCTGGTCCCCGAGCAGGTAATCGAGCTTGCCCACATCCACGCCGTCCTGGCGCAGGATGGCGTAGGCGGTGGTGACGTGGAAGTACACGTTGGGCAGCATCCACTGCGTGAGGTAGGCGAAGCCCTTCATCGTGCGCGTGCGGTCCGGCCCGGCCGGGAAGGTCACGTCCTTGTCTTCCGTGCCGTCGAGCCGGTCGGCGGGCACGGTGGCGATGAAGGCCAGCGTCTTGTCGATGCGCGCGCGCAGCTCCTCGAAGCTCTGCTCGGTGTCCTCGAACTTCGGGGCCTCGACGCCCGACAGGCGCGCGAGCCCGTTCTTGGCCGCATCACACGCGATCTGCACCTGCCGGCGCAGCGGAAACATGTCTGGCGCCAGGCGGTCTGCCGTGAGCACGAGCGGGTCGATCTTGCGAACGGCGGCACTCACCTCGCCCTTGGCCAGGATGTGGGAGAGGTTGCGCAGCATCAGCGTGCAGGTGCCGAGCGCGACGGTGGACATCGAGGTGTGCATGGGTCTTCCTGAGTTTGCGGGGCGGGCTCGCCCGGCCGGGGTTCGGGGCCCACTGTAGCGGAGGAGCCCGCAGCTCCTCAGCCGCCTGCCGCCTCGAGCCGCCCCAACAGGTAGTCGACCACGGCCTCGACGGAATGCAGCCGCGCATAGTCCGTCTCCGGGATGTCGACTCCGAAGCGCTGGTGCCAGCCCACGATCACGCGCAGCCAGTCCATCGAGTCGAGCTCGACCTGGCGCCGCAGTGGCCGATCGTCCACCAGCCTGGCCGGATCGAGCTCGGGTGCCACCTCGCGGATCGCCTCCAGCACGCCCGCCCGCACTGCCTCACGCTGCCGTGGCAGCGCCATGGCCGACGCCCCTCTCACCTCTCCCATCTCAGCCTCCCCGTCCTGTGCGCAGGCCCCCCGGTGCGGGCCGATTCGGGCCCCGAGCTCGCGATGCCGCCTGCCTGCTGTGCACGTCCTGTCACAGTGCCTGCGGCTGCTGCAGTTGCGTCGCGAGCGCGGCCAGGAATGCCGAGCCCACGCGCCCGTCGCTCACGCGGTGGTCGGCCGCCAGGCTCACCTCGGCCACCGGCATCGGCACCACCTGGCCCGCCTCGACCCATGCACGCTCGCGCACGCGGCCGACCCCCACGAGCGCCACCTGCGGCGGATGGATGACGCCGAAGACCGAATCCGCCCCCTCCTCGCCCAGCGTGGTGATGGTGAGGGTCGGGTCGGTGAGCTCCGAACTGCGCAGCCCGCCGCTGCGGGCGCGCTGCACGAGGTCGGCCAGCGCCGGCATCAGGCGTGCCAGCGGCAGGTCCTGCACGTCGTGCAGGGCAGGTGCGATGAGCCCGCCGCCGCGCAACCAGATGGCCACGCCCACATGCACCGGCCCGGAGGGCCGGAAGGTGCCGTCCACGCAGTGGCCATTGAGCTCCGGCACCTCGCAGGCCGCGCGCGCCACGGCCTTGATCAGCAAGGCGGCCAGCAGCATGCGCTGTGTCACCGGCACCGCCTCGTTGTGGGCGCGCAGCCAGTCGAGCGCACGGCGCAGCGGCACTGGCTCGCTCAGGTAGTAGTGCGGGATCTCGCGCTTGGAGCGCGCCATCGCGGCGGAGATGGCCGCGCGCATGGCGCCGGGATCGAAGCCGCGGGAAGGCGGGGACGGCGAGGGCGGAGCGGCAGCGCGCTCCACGTCGGCCAGCGTGACCGCGCCGCCGGGCCCCGTTCCCGGCAGGCCCTCGATGGCCAGGCGCAGGGCCTGCGCGCGCCGGCGTGCGACGGGCGTGGCGCGTGCACGGTCGACACCTGCGGCAGGCGGCGCTGGCGCCTCGGGGGTTGGGCCCGGGGCCAAGGCCTCGCGCGCCTGCACCCTGGCCAGCCGCGCCCCCACGGGCAGCGCCACGTGCAGCGGCGCGAGTTCGTCGATCACGCCGTCCAGGAAGATCTCCACATCGATCGCGCCCTTGTGGGTCTCCACCACCGCCACCACGTCTCCCCGGTGCACGGTGTCGCCAGGCTGCACGTGCCACTGCACGACCTGGCCGGTGGTCATGTCCGCGCCCAGCGCGGGCATCAGGAATTCGGCCATCGCACGCGCCTGCTGCGCACCTCAGGCCCTGCGCACGAGGGCACTCGCCTCGGCTACGATCTGCGCCACCTGGGGCAGCGCTGCGGTCTCCAGGTGCGCGGGGTAGGGGATCGGCACCTCGCGCCCGCACACGCGCCGGATCGGCGCATCGAGCTCGAAGAAGGCCGCATCGGCCAGGCGTGCGGCCACCTCGGCTGCGAGCGACCCGCTGCGCCAGCCCTCGTCGACGATCACGCAGCGCCGCGTGCGCGAGACCGACTCCACGATCGCTGCCTCGTCCAGCGGGCGCAGCACGCGCAGGTCCAGCACCTCGGCCTGCAGGCCCTGGCGCGCGAGTTCGTCGGCCGCGGCCAGGCACTTGGGCAGGCCGTTGCCGTATGTGACGAGGGTGAGATCCCGGCCGCAGCGGCGGATGCGGGCGTGCGCGATTTCCACGGCCGTGCAGGCCGGGTCGGGCACGTCTTCGGTCGCGTAGAGCAGGATGTGCTCGAAGATCAGCACCGGGTTGGGGTCGCGCAGCGCCGCGCCCAGCATGTGGCGCGCATCCTCGACGGTGGCAGGCGCGAGGATCTTGAGCCCCGGGATGTGCGCGTACCAGCCCTCTAGGCTGTGCGAGTGCTGCGCGGCCAACTGGCGCCCGCCACCGGTGGCCATGCGGATCACGAGCGGCACCTGGAACTGGCCGCCCGACATGTGCGGGATGGTGGCCGCGTTGTTGACGATCTGGTCCATGGCGAGCAGGCTGAAGTTGCAGGTCATGATCTCCAGGATCGGCCGCAGCCCGGCCATCGCCGCGCCGATCGCGATGCCCGTGATCGCGGCCTCGGCCAGCGGCGTGTCCACCACGCGCTCGGGCCCGAACTCCTCGAGCAGCCCCTTGGAGACGGCGTAGCAGCCGCCGTACAGCCCGACGTCCTCGCCCAGCAGGATGCAGCGGGGGTCGGCCTGCAGGGCCTCGCGCAGCGCCTGGCGGCAGGCCTCGCGGTAGGTGAGGGTGGCCAGCGCCGCAGTGGGTACCGTCTCGTTCACACGGCCCCCTGGGCAGTCTCGCGGACGACGGCCGGCCGCACCACGGGAGGCTGCACCTCGGCCAGCACGAAGCGCTCCAGCTCCTCCACCGGCTCGAGCGTGCCCGCCTGCGCCCAGGTCACGGCCTCCTCGATCTCGGCGTCCACGCCGGCTTCCAGGTGCGCGAGGGCGGCGGCATCGGCCAGGTGGTTGTCCAGCAGCCACTGGCGCATGCGCTGCACGGGATCGTGCGTGCGCCAGTGCTCCACCTCCTCGCGCGTGCGGTAGGCCTGCGCATCGAACATCGAGTGGGCACGGAAGCGGTAGGTGCGGCACTCGAGAAACTGCGGCCCGGCGCCGGCGCGGATGCGCGTGACCGCGCGCGTGGCCGCGGCCAGCACCGCCACTGGGTCCATGCCGTCCACCGTCTCGGCCGGGATGCGGTAGGCCTGCGCCTTGCGCCAGACCTCGGGCTGCACGTCGGCCTGCGCCCAGGGCACGCCCATCGAGTAGAGGTTGTTCTCGCACACGAAGAGCACCGGCAGCCGCCACAGCTCGGCCAGGTTCAGCGTTTCGTGGAACACGCCCTCGCCTGACGCCCCCTCGCCAAAGAGGCAGGCGGTGACGGCGCCGCGTGCGAGCCGCTGGTCCGCCCACGCGATCCCCGCGGCCAGCGGCAGCCCCCCGCCCACGATCGCGTTGCCACCCACGAATCGCGTGGGCGCGTGAAAGACGTGCATCGAGCCCCCGCGCCCGCGGCAGCAACCCTCGAGCCGGCCGAGCATCTCGGCCATCAGCACCTTCATCGGCACACCGCGCGCGAGCGCCTGGCCGTGCTCGCGGTAGGTGGCCACCACGGCGTCATGGGGCTGCAGCGCCGCGGCCACCGCCACCGCCACCGCCTCCTGGCCATCGCACAGGTGCAGGAAGCCGCGGATCTGCTGCGCCTGGTAGAGCTCCACGCAGCGCGCCTCGAAACGGCGGATGCGCAGCATCGCCGCCCACAGCGCCTGAAGGTGCGCGCGGTCCAGGTGGAGCTTGGGCGGCGCGGCATCGGCCTGCCCGGGCGATGCGCGATCCGGCGTGCCGGAGCCGTCCACCCGGGCTCCCGGATCGAGACCCCTCGAAGAGCCGGCCATGGCCGGCAGCTGCATGCCCGTCACGCCCCCTCCAGCGTCGAGGTGTCGCCCTCGGGCAGCCCGAGCTCGCGCGCGCGCAGCAGCCGGCGCATCACCTTGCCGCTGCGTGTGTGCGGCAGCGAGGCAACGACGGCGATCTCCTTGGGTGCCACCGCCGGCCCGAGCCGCGTGCGGGCGTGTGCGAGCAACTGCGCCTGCAGGCTCGTGTCGGCAGCGAAACCATCGCGCAGCACCACGAAGGCCTTGACCGTCTCGCCCACGAGCGCGTCGGGCTTGCCGATCACCGCCGCCTCGGCAACGGCCGGGTGCTCCATCAGCGCGCTCTCGACCTCGAAGGGACCGATCAGGTGGCCGGCAGACTTGATGACGTCGTCGGCGCGGCCGACGAACCAGTAGCAGCCGTCGGCGTCACGGCGCGCGAGGTCGCCGCTGAGGTACCAGCCCTGGGAAAAGCACTTCTCGTAGCGCTCTTCCTGGCCGAGGTAGCCGCGAAACATCGAGGGCCAGGGCACGCGCAAGGCCAGCTCACCCTCCACGCCCGGCTCGTCGATCACCTCCAGCCGCTCTCCGCTGCGCCGCACGATCGCTGCCTCCACGCCCGGCAGCGCCCGCCCCATCGAGCCGGGCTTGATGTCGGCTGCCAGCGTGTTGGCCACCATGATCCCGCCGGTCTCGGTCTGCCACCAGTTGTCGTGCACGGGCAGCCCGAAGGCCTCCAGCCCCCACCACACCACCTCGGGGTTCAGCGGCTCGCCCACGCTGGCCACCAGGCGCAGCGCCGGGCACGGGTGGGCGCGCACGAGCGCGGTGCCGGCCTTCATCAGCATCCGCAACGCCGTGGGCGCCGTGTACCAGACGCTCACGCGCTCGCGCTGCAGCATGGCCAGCCAGCGCAGCGCATCGAACTCGCCCTCGTCCACCACGCTCGTCACGCCGTGCAGCAGCGGCGCGAGGATGCCGTAGGAGGTGCCCGTGACCCAGCCCGGGTCGGCCGTGCACCAGAAGATGTCCTCGGGATGCAGGTCCAGCGCCCAGCGCGCCGTGGCCCAGTGCATCAGGGCCGCCTCGTGCACGTGCAGCGCCGCCTTGGGCGTTCCGGTGGTGCCGCTGGTGAAGTGGATGAGCGCCGGGTCCTGCGCGCGCGTGCGCACCGTCACCGGTGAGGCGGGGGCTTGCGCCAGCAGCGTGCTCCAGTCGATCGTCCCGGGGGGCAGCCCCAGCGCGCTGGGCTCAAGCGGTGCCGGTGTCGAGGCCTCGTCCGCCTCGTCGTCGTCGATCACGATCATGTGCTGCAGGAAGCCCAGCCGGGCCCGCATGGGCTCGATGCGTCGGCGGTACAGCGTGCGCGTGGTCACGAGGGCCTTCGGCCGCGCGATGGACAGCCGCGTGGCCAGCGGCTCGGGCCCGAAGGCGGTGAACAGGGGCGCTGCCACGAGGCCGGCCTTGAGGGTGCCGAGCACCGCCGTGAAAAGCGGCTCGCCACGCGGGCACAGCACGAACAGCCCATCGCCGGGCTGCAGGCCCAGGCCGCGCAGCGCGTGCGCGAACCGGTTCGTCGACGCGCTGAGCTCCCCGAAGCTCACGCTGCGCGCACCGCCCTGCGCCCCCACCACGCGCAGCGCGGTGCGCGTGGCCGGCTGGCGGTCGGTCGCCAGCTGCCCGATGTTGAGGTGCTGCCCGTCGCCTGCACCGAGCTCGCGTCGCAGGGCCTCCCAGTCGAGCTGCGCACGCGCAGCCTCGAGATCGGTGAGCCAGGGCCGCACGCTGCTGCCGGTGGCCAGGTTCTTGCGGATCAGCGTGGCGCGCAGCACGGGTCGATCCTCCGAGGGCGTCTGCAGGCCACCCAGCACTCCGGATCCGGGCCGGCGTCAGGCGGAGGCGCGGTGGCCGACCGTCTGTGCGAAAAGCACCTGCTCATCGTCCACCAGCCCCATCGCGTGCGCCAGCGCCGGGCGATCGAACCAGGCCCGCAGCACGGTGGCCAGGCCGGCCGAGGCACACGCCAGGTAGACGTTCTGCGCCATCGCGCCAGCGGCGCAACTCGCATAGGACTCGCGCTGCGCCGCCGGGATGCGGGCCATGCGGCGGTGATCGGCCACGTAGACGAGGTCGAGCGCCGCGTCGTCGACGAAGTCCTGGTAGCCCGTCACGCGGCGCACGTCGCTGTCGATGGCCAGCGCCAGCCGGTGGGTCTGCGGCTCGTAGCGGTACAGGCCCGTGGGCAGCGCCGCATAGAGGTCGATCTCCTTGGCATGCATCGCGCTCGGGGCGGTGCGCCCGCCCTCGTCGGGGCGGTTGACACCTGCGGCAGCCCACAGCACATCGGCCAGCAGCTGGCTGTCGAGGACCCGGCCGGAGAAGGCGCGCTCGGAGCGGCGCGCCGCGAGTGCCTCCATCAGCGGCATGCCACCCGTGCGGCGCGCCGCCGGCAGTTCGATCACTCGCGAGGCCGGCCCATGGAGGGGGCGCGGGCGGTTCTGGCCGATGAGGCCGAGGGCCAGCTTGGTCAGGGTGTCCATGCAGGGGATTGGGCCTGCCTGTGCGCGGCCGGCCTTGCGTGCGCGCAACGCCGGTGCGACAGCGCCGCCCGCACCCCTAGGCCCCTGCGGCCTCGAAGTCCAGCAGCACCTTCATCGCCCGCCTGCGGTCGGACGCGAGCTCGAAGGCCTCGCGCGCCCGCGCCAGCGGGAAGGCGCCGGTGACCATCGGCCGCATGTCCACGCGGCCCTCGTTGATGAGTTGCACAGCCAGCGCGAACTCGGCGTGGAAGCGAAAGCTCCCGCACACCGTGAGCTCCTTGGCCACCACCACGTTCTGCGGCAGGCTCACGTCGCCGCCCAGGCCCAGCTGCACCACGGTGCCGCGCGGGCGCATCACGTCCAGCCCCGCGCGCAGCGCGCGCTCGGCGCCGCTGCACTCGAGCATCACGTCGAAGGTGCCCTTGTCGGCGCTGTAGCGCTGCGTCCAGCTCGGATCCGCAGCGACGTTGATCGTGTGCTGCGCACCCATCGCGCGCGCCACGGCGAGCGTCTCGTCCGTGAGGTCCACCGCCGTGATCTCGGCAGCACCGTGCACGCGGGCGGCCGCAATGGACAGCGCGCCGATCGGCCCGCAGCCCGACACCAGCACGCGTCGGCCCAGCAGCGGACCGGCGCGCGAGACGCCGTGCAGCGCCACCGAGAAGGGCTCGGCCAGCGCGGCGTGCTGCAAGGGCACGTGCGCGGCCACCGGCTCGCACTGCACCGCGTCGCACGTGAGCAGCGTGCGAAAGGCGCCTTCCACGTGCGGGTCGCGCATGGCGCTGCCGTAGAAGCGCATGTCCAGGCACTGGTTGGGCAGCCCCTCCAGGCAGTAGCGGCAGCGCGTGCAGGGCCGGCTCGGGTTGATGGCCACACGGTCACCCACCCTCACGCGCGTGACGCCCTCGGCCACCGCGACGACCGTTCCGGCCACCTCGTGGCCCAGCGCCATCGGCCGCTTGATGCGCACGGTGCCGAAGCCACCCTGGTGGAAGTAGTGCAGGTCCGAGCCGCAGATGCCGCCGAATCCCACCTGCACCTGCACCTGGCCGGGCCCGGGCGGCTCCACCTCCCGCGCATCCACGCGCAGGTCGTCGGGCGCGTGGATCACCAGGCACAGGCAATGCGTGGCCAGGGCCTGCTGCAGGGGCTTGCCTTCTTCGGTGTTCAAGGGGGCTGCTCCGTCCGGTGGTGAGCACGCATTTTCCGACATCGCCTCGGGGTCTCCTGTGCGCCACGCATCCAAGTGTATTGTTGTAGTAATACACTATACAGATGGATGCATGGGGCAACCGCCCCACCAACAGGGAGCAGCATCCACCACTGAAGGAGTTCCTAGATGGTTGCGCTTTCCCGACTCACCCTTGTCCTGAGCCTGGCTGTCGGATGGCTGGCAGGTGCACACGCGCGCACCGACTGCCCGCCCGTACCCAAGGAGCCGACGCAGCAGCAGTTGGCCGAAGGCTTTCGCGACGCCAAGGATCGCGGGGCCATGTGGACGATCACCAAGGACGGCCGGACCAGCTACCTCTACGGCACCCTGCACGTGGGCAAGATGGCCTGGGCATTTCCGGGCCCGAAGCTGTTGCAGGCGCTGCGCGAGACGCAGGTGCTGGCGCTCGAACTCGATCCCACCGACCCGGCGCTGCAGGCCGAGATGCAGACCGCCTCGGGCCAGGCGGGCAAGATCGCCCTCAGCCCCGCCGACCAGGCGCGGCTGGATGCCCAGGCCGACGCCGCCTGCGTGCCGCGCGAAGCGCTGCGCCCCATGCACCCCCTCATGCAGGGCGTCACGTACACCATCTTGTCTGCCCGCCGCGACGGGCTCGACCCGGCCTTCGGGCAGGAGTTCACCCTGGTGGGATTCGCCCGCGCCCAGCAGCGCCCGGTCCTCTCGCTGGAGACGGTAGCCGCGCAGATGGCGGTGCTGCTGCCGCGTGATGCAGCGGCTGCGCGGGTGAGCTTCGAGCGCGCGCTGGCCGACCTGGAAAGTGGCAAGAGCCGCACGCAGCTGGTGCACATCAGCGAAGCCTGGGCCAACGGCGACCTCAACGTGCTGGGCAGCCTGGAGGCCCTGTGCGCCTGCCAGCCCACGCAGGAGGAGCGCGAGTTTTCGCGCCTGCTCAACGACGAGCGCAACCCGCACCTGACGCTGCGCATCGCCGAGGAGCATGCCAAGGGCCGGCCGATCCTGGCGGCGGTGGGCATCCTGCACATGACGGGGCCCAAGGCCATCACGACCCTGCTCGCGCAGCAGGGCTTCGAGGTGCGGCGGGTGTCCTACTGAGGCAAGGGCCGCTGCAGCGGCTCATCGCCTGCGCCCGGCGGCCATGAGCATCGACTTCGACATCCTGCCCTCCGACCCGGTCCCGATCTACCGCCAGATCGTCGACCAGGTGCGCCGCCGCGTGGCCAGCGGAGGGCTGGCGGCCGGCGATGAGCTGCCCAGCGTGCGCGCCCTGGCCCAGGCGCATGCGATCAACCCGATGACCGTCTCCAAGGCCTACAGCCTGCTCGAGGCCGAGGGCTTGCTGGAGCGCCGCCGAGGCATGGGCATGTGCGTCGCAGCCGTGCGGTCCGCGCGCTCCGCCTCGCAACGGCTCGCGCTGCTCGAGCCTGCGCTGCAGGCGGCCGCGCAGCAGGCGCGCGAGCTCGGCCTGAGCGCCGAGCAGGCGCAGCAACTCTTCACGCACTGCCTGGCGCGCGCCGGCCTGCCCAGCGGCCCGGATCAGGAGGAACCATGAACGATCTGCCCGTCCAGGCTGTCCACGGCGAGCCTGCCATCCCGTCCGTCGCTCCCGCCATCGAGGCGTACGGCCTGACCGTGCGCCTGGGCTCGGGCCGCGGCGCGCGCACCATCGTGCATGGCGTCGACCTGTACGTACCCGACGGCGCGGTGGTCGGCCTCATCGGGCGCAACGGGGCAGGCAAGACGACGCTGCTCGATGCCCTGGTGGGCCGCATCGCGCCGCACGCGGGGCACAGCCAGCTGCTGGGCTGCCCCTCGCTCGATCTCACCGACCCCGTGCGCGAACGCCTGGGCTACGTGGCCCAGTCGCCCGATCTCTTCCCCGGGCTCAGCGGCCTGCAGCACCTGCAGCGCATCGGCCGCCTGTACGCCAACTGGCACGAGGCGCGTGCGCGCATGCTGGCCGACAAGCTCGGACTCGACCTGCTGGCACAGGCCTCCCGGCTCTCGCTGGGCGACCAGCAAAAGCTCTCCCTCGTGCTCGCGCTCGGCCACGACCCCGACCTGCTGCTGCTCGACGAGCCCGTGGCCAGCCTGGACCCGCTGACGCGGCGCGAGTTCATGCGCACGCTCTTCGAGCGGCGCTGGATCAACCAGCCTGCGCGCACCATCCTCGTGAGCAGCCACCTGCTCACCGACCTGGAGCGTGTGGTGACCCACGTGGCCTTCCTGCGCGAAGGCCGGCTGCAGCTCTTCGACGAGTGGGATGCGATCGCCGAGCACGTGCGGCTGCTCGAGCTGCCTGCGGGCTCGGCAGCACAGCCGCGCGGGCCGGGTGTCATCGCCTGCACCGAGCGCGAGGGGCGCGTGCGCGTCGTCTTCGACGCGCGCCGCGCCGAGGCCCCGCCGGCCAGCGGCCGCGCCCTCGGCCTGGAGGACTTGTTCGTGGAGCTCAACACATGAGCCACACGCCCGTGTCTCTCGGGATCGCCGGCTGGACCGCCGGGGCCAGCACGATCCTCGGCCTCGTCGCGCTGCTCGGCCCGGACGCACCCGAGCGGCCCTTCGTGGCCGTCATGGCGGGCCTGGCTTGGGTGAGTCTGGCGCTGGTGCTGCAGGTCGCTGCCCGTGAAGTGCGCGCGATCCTGGAAGAGCAGCGCGTGTTCGGCGCGCGCGTGGCGCCCCGGCCGGGCCTGCCCGCGCAGCGGCGCGCGAGCCTGCTCGTCATCGCGGGAACAGGAGGGGCGCTGATGCTGGCCGTCGGGTGGCAAGTCGTGGTGGCAACCGCTGCCGCACCGGCCCCTACCACGGCGACCGGCCCCTGGCTGCCCGCGATCGCCGCCGCAGCGGCCCTGGCCGCGGTGCTGCACGCCCTGGCGTGGATGGGCATGCTGGCGTGGTGGGGCCGGGCGCACGTGCTCTGGCTGGCGGGCCTGTGCGCGGCGCTGTCCGCGCTGCTCGCGCTCTGGTGGGAGGGCGTGCAGGGCTGGGCGGCCCAGGCGCCCTGGGTCGCGGTGCCCGCGCTGGCGGGAGCAGCCTGGGTCACGTGGCGGGCGCACCGGAACCTGTGGTCGCGTAAGCCGCACACCGGGGGGAACCCGGCCCGCAGCCCGCGCGTGTGGATCAGCGACCAGGCCGCGTGGTTCAAGGCCGGCTTCACACGGGTGGACCCGGTGGCCGTGCCTTTCATGGTCCTCCTGCCCGGCCAGATGTTTCCCTCGTGGGTGC
>CAILKA010000600.1 GCA_903834645.1 uncultured beta proteobacterium | reverse complement strand
GTGACGATGCCCTTGACCGTCAAGGTGTATGCACCGGCCCTCGTTGCACGCCAGCCGCTGTCGGCCGGCACCGCGCTCGGCCCGGAGCACCTGGAGGAGGCAGAGGCGGAATGGACGGCTTCAGAGTCGCCGGTATTCACCGATATGCAGGGTCTGCTCGGTCGTGCACTCACGCGCCCGATGGCCCCCGGGCAGGCGGTGCGCGAATCCGATCTGCGCAAGCGCCAGTGGTTCGCCGCGGGCGATCCGGTGAAACTGCTCGTTTCGGGCAACGGCTTCTCCATCAGCGGCGAGGGCACGGCCCTGGCGCCGGGCCTGGAGGGGCAACTGGTGCGCGTGCGCACGGAAGGCGGACGCGTCGTGAGCGGCCGCGCCAAGGGAGACCGGATGGTGGAGGTGGACCTGTGACAGGGTTTCGCCGGCTGCACACCCCCCCTGAACAGGGGGTGTCGCGCTTTTTTCGACATCCGGGGCTAAAGTCGGGGCTGCAAATGCCCGATAGAGCGATGCAAGGGTGGAGGCTAGAAGCCTGCGCCCGCTGGAGCACATCATGAAAATCGGACCGACCGACCACTCGGCCTTGATCGGCAGCCCCGCAGCCACCGAGCGCAAGCCTGCGCCCGGCCGCGTGCAGGGCCAGCCTGAGCCGGTGCAGAGCACCCGTGTTGACCTCTCGGAGAACGTGTCGATCCAGGCCAGCGGCGAAGGCAGCTTCGACCAGGCCAAGGTGGACCGCATCTCGCAGGCGATCCGCGAGGGCACCTTCAAGGTCGATGCCGGCGCCATCGCCGACAAGCTGATCTCCAACGCACAGGAACTGCTGGGCCGCGTGTCGCGCTGACGCGCGCACCCCGCCCTGCTGATGCAGCCGCACATGAGCGGATTCATCGTCCTGAACCGTTCCGGCAGCGCCGAGGCGCTGCCCGAGCTCGAAGCCCCGCTGGCCCGCGTGGAAGACCGCCTGGGCGCCCTCACCGATGCGCTGAAGGCGGACGATCCCGCCGCCCTCGAGACGGCGGCCAGCGAGCTGCACCGCGCGCTTTCCAGCGCGGTGGACACCTTCAAGGTTGCCGCCCGCCGCGGCGGCGTGCCCGCGCCGATGCGCCAGCGCCTGGCTCTGGCCAGCGCCCAGGTGGCCGCCCAGCGCGAGTCGCTGGCTCGCGCCACGGCCGCACTCGACCGTGCCATCGATGTGCTGATGCCCGCGCCGGTCGTGGCCGGCTACGGTGCGGGCGGGCATGCGCTGCGCGCCACCAGCAGCGGCGCGATGACGGCCTGAAGCACTTTCTTGCGGGCCGCTCGGCGGCCAGGCGTGCGCAACACGCCACATGACGAAGGGGCCCGATCGGGCCCCTTCTTCCTTTCCGGCAGGCTGGTGAGGCCCCCCTGCCCTGACCGCCTGCTGCGCAGGCGCGTCAGGGGCCGCGGTTCACCACTCGCGCATGCGGGTGCGCAGGCGGGCGATCGACTGGCTGTGCAGCTGGCACACGCGGCTCTCGGTCACGCCCAGCACGGCGGCGATCTCCTTGAGGTTCATGTCGTGCTCGTAGTACATGCTCATCACGTACTGCTCACGCTCGGGCAGCTGCTCGATGGCCGAAACCAGCGCCTCGCGCATCTTGCGGTCCGACAGCCGGCCCAGCGGGTTGGAGTCGGTGTCCACCATGTGGCGGTCGAGGAAGTCCTCGTCGCCATCGTCGCCGCTCATGTCCTCGAGGTAGACGAGCTGCGTGCCGCGCACCTTGCCCAGGAGCTCCTGGTACTCCTGCAGCTGCAGCCCCATCTCGCGCGCGATCTCGCTCTCGCTGGGCGCACGCCCGAGGCGCTGCTCGAGCTTGTGCACGGCCGACTCGATGGAGCGCTGGTGGCGGCGGTCGCCACGGCTCATCCAGTCGCTGCCGCGCAGCTCGTCGAGCATCGCGCCGCGGATGCGCTGGGTGGCGAAGGTCTCGAACTGCACGCCCTGCGACACGTCGAAACGTGCCAAGGCGTCGCTCAGCCCCACCATGCCCACCTGGATGAGGTCGTCGATCTCGACGTTGGCCGGCAGCTTGGCGATCATCTGGTGCGCCAGACGACGCACGAGCGAGCTGTACTGCTTGAGCAGTTCGTTGGATTCGAGTTGACCCTTTTGCGTGTACATGTCACAACGCTCCGGTCGAATTGTCCGCCATTGGCAGCGCCGGCTCCCGGGAGTTCGGCACACTTTCCCCTTCCAGGCTGCCATCGTTGACCCCCATCTGGGAGGCCACGAGCCGGCACAGGTCGGCTCCGGGGGCGTCCCCGGGTGACCCTTCCGGATCCACCGAGGCCCATCCGGTGATGACGCTGCCCACATACGCATCGGCGCAACCGGTGAGGCTCTGCGCGATGCGTGCCAGCCGCGACGAGGCCTGCGGCCCGATCAGCAGCAAGTCGGCGCTGTACCACTCGCAGCGGCGCGCGAGCAGCTTCAGGTTGGCATAGGCGTGCGTGACGCTCTCGGCCTGGTCGGCCACCAGCAGCAGCGGCCGCAGCGCGCGGCGCCCGAACAGGCGCGCCAGGTCTGACGCGGCCGCGTGCACGAGCACCACGTCCACGCCGTGGCAGGCAGCCACCGCCTCGTCGAGCAGACGGGCCGAGGAGCCGCGCGTGTTGACATAGCGCATGGGCAGCCCCGCCGCGGGCAGGTACCAGATGTCGGGCGAGAGCGTTTCCACGCACATCGCCAGGTCGATCCGGGCACCTTCGGGCGCCTTGGGCGAGTTCTCGGCGGCATCGATGACGAGCGTGCGGCGGCCGAACAGGCCCAGCGCCGCAGTGATCCGCTCGAGGGCGGCGGCCACCGAATCGCCATCGAGGTAGGGGTTGGCCACCAGCCCCACATAGCGCAGCGCGGGCCCGGCGAAGCGTGCCCGCAGGCCCTGCGCCTGGTCTGGCGGATGCCCCAGGGAGACGGAAAAACCTCGGCTCATCGAGCACCTCCTGCGGCGCGCTCGCGCACCGGCTTGGTAACCTGCGGCGGCTGTGCAGCCGGACCGGAGAACATGAGACTGACGTCGGTCGAGTCGAGCTTCCAGGCATTGCTGCCCACCACGCACAGCGCGCGCTGCACCAGCGTGGCCGAGGACAGGCGGTGCCAGTCCTCCGGCACGCGCTGGCCGTTGCCCACCGCGAGCACGCGCAGCTTGTGGCGAATCATCGCGTCCAGCGCCGGGCCGATCTTCACGGCCTCGTCGAGCTTGGACAGCACCACCCCGTGGCACTGCGCGGCGCGGTAGGACATCACCACATCCTCGATCGTCTCGCCCTGCGCAGCCGAGTTGAGGACGAGCAGCTTGCGGATCGAAGGATGCGAGAGCATCTGCATGAGTTCACGCCCGCGCGCATCGCGCTGCGGGATGCCGGCGGTGTCGATGAGCACCAGCCGCTTGCCGGCCAGCAGCTCCAGCAGATCCTCCAGCGAGGCGCGGTCCTGTGCGATGTGCACCGGTACGCCCAGGATGCGGCCGTAGGCGCGCAGCTGCTCGTGCGCCCCCACCCGATAGGCATCCGCGTGATGAGGCCCAGGTTGGAGGCCCCGTACTTCGTGGCGAAGGCTGCGGCGAGCTTGGCGGTGCTGGTGGTCTTGCCCACGCCGGTGGTGCCCACCAGCGCGAACACTCCGCCCTCGTCCTCGAGTGCCTCGCCGGCCTCGCCGGTGACGAGGTTGCGCTCCAGCACGCCGCTGGCCCACGCGGTGGGCTCGACGTCGTCGGGCAGCTTGTCGACGAGCTTGCGCACGAGGGAGGGCGAGAAGCCGCAGTCGAGCAGGCGCTGCGACAGCGCCGCGCGCCCGGGCTGGCGCTGCAGCCGCTCCATGAACGCGAGCGTGGCAAAGCGCTCCTCGATCAGGCCCTTCATCGAGCGCAGCTCGGTCATCATTTCGGTGCGTTCGTGGTGGGCCGAGCCAAACTCGGCAGCCGGCGGCATCTCCACCGCCTCGCGCATGGCCTGGCCGATCTGCCCGACCGCGCCACCCTGGCGCTCGGCGCTCATCTCGGCTTCGGCCTCCTGCAGCATCTGCCCGATGGAGGCGATGCCGCCTCCCGCGGGACGAGCCGGGCGCGACGCCGCGGGAGCCGCCTCGCGCGGCGCCTCGAAGCG
>CAILKA010000599.1 GCA_903834645.1 uncultured beta proteobacterium | reverse complement strand
GCAGCTCAAGGGCGCCACCGTCTGCGTACAGTCGGGCACCACCACCGAGAAGAACCTCACCGACTACTCGCGCGCCAACAAGCTCGACATCAAGCCCGTGGAGTTCGAGAAGGTCGAGGCCGCCACCGGCGCCTACTTCGCCGGCCGCTGCCAAGCCTACACGACCGATGCCTCGGGTCTGGCCTCGGTGCGCAACAAGGAGGCCAAGAACCCGGCCGACCACACGATCCTGCCCGAGCTGATCTCCAAGGAGCCGCTGGGCCCGTCCGTGCGCCGCGGGGACGACGAGTTCTTCGCCATCGCGCGCTGGGTGCTGTTCGCGCTGCTGGAGGCCGAGGAGTACGGCGTCAACCAGGCCAACGTCGATTCGATGAAGTCCAGCCAGGACCCCGTCATCCAGCGCCTGCTGGGCGTGTCGGAGGACACCGGCAAGCTGCTTGGCCTGGACCGCGACTGGGCCTTCCGCGCCATCAAGGCAGTGGGCAACTACGGCGAGATGTTCGAGCGCAACGTCGGCCCGAAGTCGGCCCTGGGCCTGCCGCGCGGCGTCAACAACCAGTGGAACAAGGGCGGCCTGATGTACGCCCCGCCGGTGCGCTGACGCGCCAGCGTCCCGGGGCTGCCCCTGCAGCCCCGGGCACCCTCTTCTTTCTGGCCGGCGCCGCCCTGGCGCCGGCGGCGGCACACCGAGGCGCCCACTCTGCGCAGACGCCGCTCACCGCCCAGGAATCCCGACCATGCTCCCTGGCCGCGCGCCCCCGCCGAAGACCCGCAGTTTCTCGCTGCGCAGTCGCGCCGTGCGCGGGCTGCTGTACCAGCTGCTGGCGTTGGCCGTGGTCATCCTCGGCGTGTGGTTCCTCGCGGACAACACGCTCGAGAACATGCGCACGCGCGGGATCCAGAGCGGTTTTGATTTCCTCGGCCAGCCTGCGGGCTTCGACATCGGCGAGACGCTCATTCCCTACGAGTCGATGCGGCCCTATTGGCAGGCCTTTTTGGTCGGCGTGGTCAACACGCTGCGCGTGGCCATCGTCGGCATCGTCCTGACCACGCTCCTGGGCACGCTGCTGGGGATCGGGCGCTTTTCCTCCAACGCCCTCGTGCGTGGCTTCTGCTACGCGTACGTGGAGCTGTTTCGCAACGTCCCGATCCTGCTGCAGCTGCTCGTGTGGTACCTGCTGCTCACCGAGTGGCTGCCCAACGCAGACACGGCGCTGTCGGTCTTCGGTCTCTTCTTCCTGAGCAAGGGGGGCCTGGCCTACCCGGTGCCGGTGTGGGAGCTCGCGCACGGCCTGGCCGCTGTGGGCGCGCTGGCCGGCGGCGTGGGCGCCTGGGCCTGGGCGCGCGCGGCGCGCGCGCACTTCCAGGCCACCGGGCGGCCGCGCGCCGTGGCGCTACCGGGCCTGGCCATGGTGCTGCTGGGCGCCGTGCTGGGCTGGGCCGCGGGCGGCGCGCCCACGGCCTGTAACGTGCCCACGCAGGCCGAGGCGGCGGTGGTGGACGGCACCTCCCTCACGCCGGAGTTCCTGGCCGTGCTCTTCGGCCTGGTCTTCTACACCGCCGCCTTCGTGGCGGAGGTGGTACGTGCGGGCATCGCCTCGGTGCCGCGCGGGCAGACCGAGGCGTCGTTCTCGCTGGGCCTGTCCAGGGGCCACACGATGCGGCTGGTGGTGCTGCCGCAGGCGCTGCGGGTGATCATCCCGCCGATGACCAACCAGTACCTGAACCTGACGAAGAACTCGTCGCTGGCGGTGGCCATCGGCTACCCGGACGTGGTGTCGATCTCCAACACCGCGATCAACCAGACCGGGCGCGCGGTGGAGTGCATCGCCATCATCATGCTGGTGTACCTCACCACGTCGCTCTCGACCTCGGCGCTGATGAACTGGTACAACCGCCGCGCCGCGATCAAGGAGCGCTAGGTGAGCAGCCCCGCACCCGTCTTCGTGCCCATCGAGCCGCGCCCCTCGCCCACCCGCACCGAGGGCCTGACGCCCTGGCTGCGGCGCAACCTCTTCGGCAGCACCGGCAACACGGTGTCCACGCTGATCATGCTGGGCCTGGCGCTTTGGTGGCTGCCGGGCCTGTTCCAGTGGGGCGTCACGGCCGCCATCACGGCGCCCGACGCCGACCGCTGCCAGGCTGCGCGCGGTGTGGGTGCCTGCTGGGGCGTGATCACGGAGAAGTGGCGCTTCATCATCTTCGGCCGCTACCCCTTCGAGGAGCAGTGGCGGCCCGAGGTGGCCACGCTGGCGATGGTGCTGCTGCTGGTGGCGAGCTGCATCCGCACCTTCTGGCGGCCCTGGCTGGTGGCGCTTTGGGTGGCGGTGCTCGCGCTGTTCTTCGCCCTGATGGGCGGGGGCGTGCTCGGGCTCGAGGCGGTGCCCACCGACCGCTGGGGCGGGCTGCCGCTGACGATCATGCTGGCGACGCTGTCGATCGTGCTGGCGTTTCCGCTGTCGATCCTCGTGGCACTGGGCCGGCGCAGCAACCTGCCGGCCATCAGCACGCTGTGCACGGTCTACGTCGAGCTCATACGGGGCGTGCCGCTGATCTCGGTGCTGTTCATGGCGAGCTTCATGTTCCCGCTGTTCATGCCCCCGGGCACCTCGATCGACGTGCTGCTGCGGGTGCTGGTGGGCATCACGCTGTTTGCTGCGGCCTACATGGCCGAGATCGTGCGCGGAGGCCTGCAGTCGATCCCGAAGGGCCAGTTCGAGGCGGCCGACTCGCTGGGCCTGAGCTACTGGCAGGCGCACCGCAAGATCATCCTGCCGCAGGCGCTGGCCACCGTGGTGCCGGGCATCATGAACAACTTCATCTCGATCTTCAAGGACACCTCGCTCGTGACCATCGTGAGCCTGTACGAGCTCACCGGCGCGATGGGGCTGGCGCTGAACTCGGACGCCAACTGGCGCCCCTTCAAGATCGAGGCCTATCTCTTCATCGCGGCGGTGTACTTCATCTTCTGCTTCGCGATGAGCCGCTACAGCTTGTGGATCGAAAACCAGCTGTCGCGCAGCCGCAACCGCTGACAGGACCGCCATGGCCGAGCCCATCATCACCTTCGACAAGGTCAACAAGTGGTACGGCAATGCCTTCCACGTGCTGCGTGACATCGACCTCGTGGTCGGGCGCGGCGAGCGCATCGTCATCTGCGGCCCCTCGGGCTCGGGCAAGAGCACGCTCATCCGCTGCATCAACCGGCTGGAAGAACACCAGCAGGGCCGGCTCGTCGTCGACGGGGTGGAGCTCAGCGACGACGTGAAGGCGGTGGAGGCGATCCGGCGCCAGGTCGGCATGGTGTTCCAGCAGTTCAACCTGTTCCCGCACCTGACGGTGCTGGAAAACCTCACGCTCGCGCCGATGTGGGTGGGCAAGGTGCCCAAGCAGGAGGCCGAGGAGCGGGCGATGACGCAGCTCACGCGGGTGCGCATCGCCGAGCAGGCGCACAAGTATCCGCTGCAGCTCTCCGGGGGCCAGCAGCAGCGCGTGGCGATCGCGCGCGCGCTGTGCCTCACG
>CAILKA010000598.1 GCA_903834645.1 uncultured beta proteobacterium | reverse complement strand
GCCGGCAACCCGGCGCAGCAGGCGCGCTGGATGCCGGGCATCACCAGCGGCCGCACCATCACCGCGGTGGCCGTCACCGAGCCCGGCGCGGGCTCGGACGTGGCGGGCATGCGCGCCACGGCGCGCCGCGATGGTGACGAGTGGGTGATCAACGGCAGCAAGCTCTTCATCACCAACGGCGTGCACGCCGACCTGTACTTCGTGGCCGCGCGCACCGGCACGGCGCGGCATGAGATCTCCATCTTCGCCGTGGAGAAGGGCACGCCCGGCTTCACCGTGGGCCGGCAGTTGGAGAAGACCGGCTGGCTGTGCTCCGACACGGCGGAGCTGCACTTCGACAACTGCCGCGTACCGGCGGCGCACCTGCTGGGCGAGGAGGGCAAGGGCTTCTATGCCGTGATGCAGAACTTCCAGACCGAGCGCATCGCGCTGGGGGCGATGGCGGTGGGCCACTGCCAGCAGGCGCTGCGCCTGGCGCTCGAGCACGTGCGCGCGCGGCAGGCCTTCGGCGGCACGCTGTGGGACAAGCAGGCGGTGCGCCAGCGCCTGGCGATGCTGGACGCCAAGACGCGCGCGGCGCGTGCCTACCTCTACCACTGCGCCTGGCGCGTGACGCAGGGCCAGGATGTGGTGCAGGACGTGTCGCTGCTCAAGGCGCTGACGGGCGAGCTCGTCAACGAGGTCACGCAGGGGTGCCAGCAGCTGCACGGCGGCATGGGCTTCATGACCGGCACCCCCGTGGAGCGGCTGTGGCGCGACGCGCGCGTGCTCGCCATCGGGGGCGGGGCCACCGAGGTGATGCTCGACGAGGCGGCCAAGCGCTACTGACCATGACGAACACCCTGGACATCCGCATCGAAGGCCGCGTCGCACGGGTTTACCTCAACCGCCCGGAGGTGCGCAATGCCTTCAACGACGTCGTCATCACGGAGTTGACCGAGGCTTTCACGCGCCTGGGTGCCGACCCGGCCTTGCGCGTCATCGTGCTGGGCGGCCACGGCAAGGCCTTTTGCGCCGGCGCGGACCTGAACTGGATGAAGGCCATGGCGGGCTATGACTGGGAACAGAACCGTGCCGACGCCCAGCGCCTGGCCGAGATGCTGTGGACCGTCTACAACTGCCCGCTTCCCGTGGTGGGCCGGCTGCAGGGAGACTGCTACGCCGGCGGCATGGGGCTGGCCGCGGCCTGCGACGTGCTCGTGGCCTGCGACAGCCTGCACTTCTGCCTGAGCGAGGCGCGCCTGGGGCTGCTGCCCGCCACCATCTCCCCCTACGTGATCCGTGCCATGGGCGAGCAACAGGCCAGGCGCTACTTCGTCACGGCCGAGCGCTTCAGCGCCGTGCAGGCGCAGGCCATGGGCTTCGTGCACGCCTGCGTGCCCGGCGAGGCGCTGGATGTGGCAGTCGACGGGATCGTCGAGGCGCTGGTGGCCAACGGCCCGGCGGCCGTCAAGGCCTGCAAGCGGCTGGTGCAGGATGTGGCCGGGCGAGCCATCACGCCCGACCTGCGGGCGGAGACGGCGCGGCGCATCGCCGACATCCGCGCCAGCGACGAAGGCCGCGAGGGCGTGCAGGCCTTCCTGCAGCGGCGCGAGCCGGCCTGGCGCGCGTGAAGGGGCCGAGGAGGGCCGCATGTTCGACAAGATCCTGATCGCCAACCGCGGGGAGATCGCCTGCCGTGTGGCGACGACGGCGCGCCGCCTGGGTGTGCGCACGGTGGCCGTGTATTCGCACGCCGATGCGCAGGCCCGGCATGTGCGCGCCTGCGACGAGGCCGTGCATGTGGGCGGCGCGGCGGCGCGTGACAGCTACCTGCGCTGG
>CAILKA010000597.1 GCA_903834645.1 uncultured beta proteobacterium | reverse complement strand
GCGCACGGCGGCCGAGCGGTCCCAGAGGTTGGGCAGCAGCGGCGCGTCGTAGCCGGAGACGAAGTCGACGATGGCGCCGGCCTCGTCGAGGCGGTGGCGCCGCACCGCGCCGATGTTGGCGCCGTAGACGTGGATGCTGACGGTGGTGCCGTCCTCGCGCGCGCTGCCCACGCGGTGCCAGTCGCCCACGGTGGGGGAGACGGCCTCGATGTCGCCGGCTCGCATCAGGTGGACGCGGCCGGTGGCCAGCGGGGAGGGCTCGGGGGCGGTGTACTCCTCGCAGCGCTCGGCTCCGCGCAGCACGCCCACCAGGCCCCACACCGTGTGGTCGTGCACGGGCGTGCCCTGCCCCGGGCCCCAGACGAAGCTCACGACGCTGAAGCGCTCCAGCGCGTCGCAGTGCAGCAGGTACTGCGCGTAGCGGTCGCTGCGCGGCTGCGCGCAGGCCTCGGGCAGCCAGCTGTCGTCGGCAATCAGCCGGGCCAGGGCCTGGCGGCCCTCGGCCAGCAGCACGCGCTCGTCGTCGGTGCGCGAGACCAGGCGCGTCATCGTGACGACGAACTCGCGCAAGGGGGCGATGGGGTCGGGGTGTGCGGCGCTCATCGTGAGGGCTCCTGGGGGGTCGGCGCTGGGTCGGGAGCCGCCACGCGCCCGCGCAACTCCCCCCCGTGCTCGTCCAGCGCCGGCGGGCGCGTGTCTACTGGCGGCACACGGCCGTCGATGCGCACCGGGCAGCCCACGGTGCGCGTGGCGTGGCCGCCGGGCAGCGGCTGCTCGCGCACGAGCTCGAGGTGCTGCGCCTGCGGATCCGCGAGTGCAGCCCCGTAGCTGTTGATCGGCGCGCACGGCACCCCGGCTGCCGCAAAGGCCGCCAGCCAGTGCGCCACCGGCTCGCGCGCGAAGTGCGGGGGCCAGCCGCCCGGCCAGCTCCACCTGGTGGCGCGCGCGCAGCGTCGGGTTGGCAAAGCTTGCTTCCTGCGCGAGCAGCGGCTCGCCCACCACCTCGCACACCGACATCCAGAGTTTCTGATTGCCCGCGGCAATGGCAAACCAGCCGTCGGCCGCGGCATAGGCCTGGTACGGGGCGTTGCGCGGATGCGCCGAGCCAAGCTTGCGCGGGTCGCGCCCGGTGCCGAAGTACTCGCTCGTCTGCAGCGCGGAGATGCCGAGGGTGGCCGCAAACATCGGCACGTCGATGTGCCCGCCCGCGCCGCCTGCGCGCACGCGCGCGATCAGTGCGGCGATCGAATAGGCCGCGTACAGGCCGCTGGCGAAGTCGGCCAGCGGCACGCCGGCCTTCACCGGCGCGCCATCGGCCTCGCCCGTGACGCTCATGACGCCGGCTGCGGCCTGGATCGTGAGGTCGAAGCCGCCTTCGGCGCCGCGCGGCCCGTCCTGGCCGTAGGCCGAGATCGAGCAGTAGACGAGCTGCGGCCGGCGCGAGGCGAACCAGTCCCAGCCCAGGCCCAGGCGCTTCATGGCGCCGGGGCGGCTGTTCTCGAGCACGACATCGGCCTGCAGCGCCAGCGAGCGGGCCACCTCGAGGTCGGCCGGGTCCTTGAGGTCCAGCGCGATCGAGCGCTTGCCGCGGTTCAGGCTCGCGAAATTTTCGCTGTAGCCCGCGCTCAGCGGCGGCCAGGTGCGCATGGCGTCGCCCTCAGGCGGCTCGACCTTGAGCACCTCGGCGCCGAAGTCCGCCAGCAGCATCCCGCAAAACGGACCCGAGGCGATCTGGCAGAACTCCACCACGCGCACGCCTGCGAGCGGGCGGGCGGGGTCGGCGGCAGCGGGGGACATCGACATTCGCCTATTCTTGCAGGCGCGAGGAGATGACGAGAAGGAGACAACGACATGTACCTGCCCAAGCACTTCACGCAGGAGAGCCCCGAAGCCCTGCACCGGATCATCCGCGAGCACCCGCTCGGGGCAGTCGTCACGCACGGACCCGAGGGCCTCGATGCCGACCACGTGCCCTTCGAGTTCGACGCCGAAGCGGGCCCCGCCGGCACGCTCTCGGCCCACGTGGCGCGCGCCAACACCCTGTGGCAGCGCTGCCCGAGCGGCACCGAGGTGATGGTGATGTTCCGCGGTGCGCAGGCCTACGTCTCGCCCAACTGGTATCCGAGCAAGCACGAGACGCACCGCCAGGTGCCGACCTGGAACTACGAGGTCGTGCACGCCTACGGCACCGTCACCGTGCACGACAGCGACCGCTGGGTGCGCGCCCTCGTGGCCCGGCTCACCCGCCACCACGAGGCCAGCGAGCCGCGACCGTGGAAGATGGGCGAATCCCCGCCCGACTACATCGACATGATGCTCTCCAACATCGTGGGCATCGAGATCGTACTCACGCGCCTGGTGGGCAAGTCCAAGCTCAGCCAGAACCGCGAGCCGCGCGACCGGCTGAACGCGGCCGAGACGCTGGAAGGCCACGGCCAGGACGAGCTCGCCCGCGCCATGCGCGGGGCCGGGGCCTGAGGGCCGGGGGCTTGCGCCTGCGCCACCCGGCCAGCCTGCCGGCCGGGTGGTGTCACACGTCTCTCCTATGATGAACCGATGAGCCTTTCTCCTGATTCCCTGGGCGCGCGCCTGCAAGCCCTCTCCCCCGAACGCCTGGCCGGCATGCGCCGCGGCGTGGAAAAGGAGAGCCTGCGCGCCAATCCCGACGGCATGCTCGCCCTCACGCCGCACCCGCGCACGCTGGGCTCAGCACTCACGCACCCGTGCATCACGACCGACTTCAGCGAGTCGCAGCTCGAGCTCATCACGGCCGCGCACGCGGCCCCGGCCGACTGCGCGCGCGAGCTGCTGGAGATCCACCAGTTCGTCGCGCGCGAGATCGGCGAGGAGCGCATGTGGGTGTCGAGCATGCCCTGCGTGCTGCCCACCGACGAGACGATTCCGCTCGGGCGCTACGGCACCTCCAACGTTGGGCGCGCCAAGAGCGTCTACCGCATGGGCCTGGGCCACCGCTACGGCCGGCGCATGCAGACGATCTCGGGCATCCACTACAACTGGTCGCTCCCGGGCCTGGGCAACGAGGAGTACTTCGCCCTCATCCGCAACTTCCGCCGCCACGGCTTCCTGCTGCTCTTCCTCTTCGGGGCCTCGCCCGCGGTGTGCGCCAGCTTCGTGCAGGGCCGCGCGCACGCACTCGAGCCTCTGGGCCCGGACACCTTCCACCTGCCGCATGCCACCTCGCTGCGCATGGGGCGCCTGGGCTACCAGAGCGATGCGCAGGCGGCGCTCAACGTGAGCTACAACTGCCTGGAGGGCTACGCCGCCTCGCTGCACGGCGCGCTCACCACGCCGCACCCGCCCTATGAGGCCACTGGCGTGCGCAACCCGGGTGGCGAGTACAACCAGCTCGCCACGAGCCTGCTGCAGATCGAAAACGAGTTCTACGGGATCATCCGCCCCAAGCGCACGATCCGCATGGGCGAGCGCCCGCTGCACGCGCTGCGCGAGCGCGGCGTGGAGTACGTGGAGGTGCGCTGCATGGACCTCGACCCCTTCGAGGTTGCCGGCATCGCCGAGCCGACGATGCGCTTCCTGGACG
The DNA here is from genome assembly GCA_903834645.1 of uncultured beta proteobacterium. GTDB lineage: Bacteria > Pseudomonadota > Gammaproteobacteria > Burkholderiales > Burkholderiaceae_C > Rubrivivax. The sequence continues at coordinate 2,552 of CAILKA010000597.1, read as the reverse complement.
TCTTCCTGCTGCACTGCCTGCTGGCCGACAGCCCGCCGGACACGCCCCAGGAGACCGTCGAGATGGCGCGCAACCAGCACCGCACGGCCTCGGCCGGACGCGATCCGGGCCTGAAGCTCGAGCGCGGCACCGAGTCTGTGGCCCTCACAGAGTGGGGTGCGCAGGTGCTCGACGGGTGCGCACCCATCGCCCGGCGGCTCGACGCCTTGCAGGGCACCGACGTGCACGCCCAGGCGCTGGCGCTGGCGCGCGCACGCCTGGCCGATCCGGCGCTCACGCCTTCGGCGCGCGTGCTGGGCTCGATCACGGCCGAGCACGGCGGGTGCTTTCGCGACTTCGGGCGCAGCCGCTCGCAGGCGGTGCGGGACGCGCTGCTGGCGCTGCCGCTGGATGCGCAGGTCACGCTGCGCCTGCAGCGCGCCGCGCAGGAATCGGCGGCCGAGCAGAAGCGGCGCGAGGCGGCCGACACGCTGCCCTTCGAGGAGTACCGGGTGCAGTACCTGGATCCGCAGAGGCTCATGGCCTGACGGCCTGACGGTCTGACAGACTGATGGCCTGATTGGGCGCTGGCTCGGTGATGCCACCCCGGTCGCGCCGCGCCGCCTGCGGCGCTATTCGAGCGCGAACACCGCCACGCTGCGCGCCGGCATTTCCAGCGGCGCATCGGCCTCGCCGCACCCCCCCGCCCAGCCGGGCAGGAGCGGGCGCAGCGTGCCCGCCACGCCAGCCAGCGCGAGCCGGGCCGGCGTGGCCCGCGGGTTGAATGCCACCACCGTGCACTCCCGCCCATGGCGCCGGGCGAAGGCCCAGGCCGCCCCTTCGGTGGCCAGCACGCGGTAATCCCCGCGCAGCAGCGAGGCCCGCGCACGCCGCAGCGCGATCAGCGTGCGGTAGTAGGCCAGCAGCGAGCCCGGCGCATCGTGCTGCGTGGCCACGTTGTGCGTGGCGGCGTTGGGCGAGAGCGGCCGAAACGGTCGCCCCACGGTGAAGCCCGCGGTGCGCGGGCAGTCGGTCCAGCTCATTGGCGTGCGCAGCGCCAGGTCGCCGGGCAACGCCGGATGGCCCGTCATGCCGACCTCCTCGCCGTAGTAGACGAAGGGCGTGCCCGGCAGCAGCAGGCACGCTGCGGCCGCGATGCGCAGCGCCGCGCCCTGGCCGCGCAGCTGGTCGGCCACGCGGGCGCCGGCAAAGCTGTCGTGGTTGGACAGCAGGGTGCTCAGGGCGTGCGGCGCGCGCTCGAAGTAGCGCGCCACCCGGGCGGCGGCGCCGACGGCAGCCGCCCCGCCGCGGGCGAAGGCGACAAGGTCGCGGTTGAGGTCGAAGGCGAAGGCGCTGCCGCCCATGCGCGTGAAGCCCTCGGGGTCGCCCGGAACCTCGCACACCATGAAGCGCCGGGCATAGCCGTCGAGCAGCGCGCGGATGCCGGCCATGATCGGGTAGTTCTGCGGCTGGCAGTCCCAGTGGTCGGGGCCGTTTTCCACGAGGTGGCCCACGGCGTCGAAGCGAAAGCCGTCCACGCCGCGGTTGAGCCAGAAGCGCAGGTTGTCGTGGTGCCAGGCCACCACGTCGGGGTTGAGCCAGTTGAAGTCGGGCATGTGGCGCGAGAAGGCCGCAAAGTACGAGCCCGCTCCGTCGCGCCGCCAGGGGTCGTTGTCGTAGATGCGCCAGCCCGCGGGGTGCTCGTCGCGCCACAGGTACCAGTCGCGCGTGGGGCTGCCCGGGCCGCTGCGCGAGAGCTCGAACAGCGGGTGCGCGGCGGCGCTGTGGTTGATCACGTAGTCCAGGATCACACCGATGCCGCGCGCATGCGCCTGGCGCAGCAGCTCGTCGAAATCCTCGAGCGTGCCGTAGTCGGGGTGGATGGCGCGGTAGTCGGTCACGGCGTAGCCGTGGTCGCCGTCCTGGCTCGGGTGGATCGGCATGAGCCAGATCCCGCTCACGCCGAGCTCCTGCAGGTAGGGCAGCCCCTCGATCACGCCGCGCAGGTCGCCGATGCCGTCGCCGTTGGCATCGCGCCAGGCGCGCACGAAGATCTGCACGAAGGCGCCGCGGTGCCAGTGCGCGGGCAGCGTGCTGCCCGGATCGGCCACCGGCACGCGGGTGATCATCGGCCGGCCACCTGCGCGCCTGCACGCACCCGGAACACCCGCACCGACTGCGCCGGCATCTCGATGGCGAGCGTGCCCTGTGCGTCGGCACGGGGCGCGGCGGCGGCTGGGCCTGCGGCGCCAGAAGCGCTTGCGGCGCCTGCTGCCGGATACGCCGCCTCCAGCCGCGCACCGGCGGGAAGGTCTCGCACCCAGGCGGTGGCGGGCTCGGTGCCGTAGTGGATGAGCACGAGCGTGCGCTCGGCGCCCAGCGTGCGCTGGAAGCCCAGCACCAGCCCGTCGGCAAAGCCGTGCTCGAAGCGCCCGCGCGCGATCGAGGGGTAGGTGTTGCGCAACCCGATCATGGCCTTGTAGAAGGCAAGTATGGACTGCGGATCAGCCGCCTGAGCCTGCGCGTTCTGGCCGGCGACGTTGGGCGCGATGGGCCGGAAAGGGGTGCCGGTG
>CAILKA010000596.1 GCA_903834645.1 uncultured beta proteobacterium | reverse complement strand
GTGGTGCTGCACATGCTCGAGCAGCTCTTGGGCGTACTGCGTGATCTTCAGGTAGTAGCCCGGAATCTCGCGCTTTTCCACCACCGCACCCGAGCGCCAGCCGCGCCCGTCGATCACCTGCTCGTTGGCGAGCACGGTCTGGTCCACCGGATCCCAGTTCACCACCTGCGTGCGCCGCTCGGCTATGCCCGCCTGGAGCATCTTCAGGAACAGCCACTGGTTCCACTTGTAGTAGTCCGGGGCGCAGGTCGTCACCTCGCGCGACCAGTCGATGGCCAGGCCCATCGCCTGCATCTGGCCCTTCATGTGGGCGATGTTGGAGTAGGTCCACTGGGCCGGTGGCACGTTGTTCTTCATCGCCGCGTTTTCCGCCGGCAGCCCGAAAGCGTCCCAGCCCATCGGCATGAGCACGTTGTAGCCCTTCATCCGCAGATGACGGGTCAGCATGTCGTTGATGGTGTAGTTGCGCACATGCCCCATGTGCAGCTTGCCACTGGGGTAGGGCAGCATGGAGCAGGCGTAGAACTTGGGCCGCGAGCTGTCCTCGACGACGCGGTAGGCGTCGGTCGCGTCCCAGTGCGCGCGGGCGGCGGCTTCGACCTCGGCGGGAACGTACTTTTCGTTCATCCGCCGATTGTAGGAGGCGCTACTTCGCAGGCGGCGCGCGCGTGCCCGCGCCACGCGTCTCGGTGACGAAGCCGATGCGCCGCAGCCCCGCCTCCTGCACCACGCCGATGAGCTCGGCCACACGCCCGTAGGGTACGCGGCTGTCGGCGCGCAGCTGCACCTCGGTGGCGGGGTTGGCGCGTGCGGCCTCGCGCACGCGATCAGCCAGTGCCGCGGCCTCCACGGGCGCGTCACCCAGGTAGATGCGGCCCTCCTCGTCGATCGCGATGGCGATCGACTGCGGTGCGTCGCTGGGCACGGCTGCATCGGCGCGCGGCAGGTCCAGGCGCAGGCTCGAGGCCATCAGCGGTGCGGAGACGATGAAGATCACCAGCAGCACCAGCATCACGTCGATGAGCGGCGTCATGTTGATGTCGCTCATCGGTGGCGGGCCGCTGCGCGAGGCCAGTCGTCCGAAGCTCATGACGACAGGGTCCCTTCGCGGGTGGCCAGCTCCATCTCGCGCAGGTCGTGCGCGAAGCCCTCCAGCCGCGCCTCGCAGGTGCCGACCCACTTGCCGAACAGGTTGTAGGCCAGCACCGCCGGGATGGCCACCGCCAGCCCCGCAGCCGTCATCACCAGGGCCTCGCCTACCGGGCCGGAGATGCGGTCGATCGTGAAGCCCCCGGCCGCGCCGATGGCGGCCAGCGCCTGGTAGATGCCCCAGACCGTGCCGAACAGGCCCACGAAGGGCGAGGTGCTGCCGATCGAGGCCAGCAGCACCTGGCCGAACTGCAGCGTGGCCAGGCTCGCCTGCAGCGCGTCGCGCAACCGGCGCGTGAGCTGCGAGGCCACGTCGGCCTGCGCCTGCAGCGTACCGGAGGGAGCGGCCTGCTGCGCCGCGTGCACCAGCGGCAGCAGCACGCGCTCACGGTCCAGCGCCTCCAGCCGGGCTCGGCCCTGCTCCCAGGTCGTGGCATCCCAGAAAGCGGGGATGGCGCGTGCGCTGTCGACCAGTGCCCGGCGCAGCACCACCACCTTCCACACGATCACGACCCAGCCCGCCACCGACATCGCCAGCAGCAGCAGGGCCACCGTCACGCCCACGGCGTCGGCGCGTGCGTAGAAGTCAGACAGTCCGTCCACGGTCGCGTCGTGGCGTGCTTCGGCCTACAGGCCGAGCACGTCCTCCATGCCGTACAGACCACTTGCGCGGGTGGCCACGAAGCGCGCTGCCTGCAGGCTGCCTTGCGCGTAGCCCTGGCGGCTCGTGCTGCGGTGCGTGATCTCGATGCGCTCGCCCGTGCCGGCAAAGAGCACGGTGTGCTCGCCCACGATGTCGCCGCCGCGCACGCTGGCAAAGCCGATCGTCGAGGGGTCGCGCTCGCCCGTCACGCCCTGGCGCGCCATCACGGCGCAGTCGGCGAGCTCGCGCCCGAGCGCGCGCGCCGCCACCTCGCCCATGCGCAGGGCCGTGCCGCTGGGCGCATCGACCTTGTGGCGGTGGTGAGCCTCGATGATCTCGATGTCGTAACCTCGCGAGAGTGCGCGGGCGGCGTGCTCGACGAGCTTGAAGACCACGTTCACCCCCACGCTCATGTTCGGGGCGAGCACCACCCCCACGCGTTGCGCCAGCGCACCGATGCGCGCTTTCTGCTCCGGGTCGAAGCCGGTGGTGCCCACGACCGCGCATACGCCCAGTCGCGCGCACGCCTCGAGGTGGGTCATCGTGCCCTCGGGGCGCGTGAAGTCGATGAGCACCTGCGCCTGGCGCAAGCCCGCATCGAGGTCGCTCGTGACGGTCACGCCGCTGGTCTGCCCGGCAAACGCCGCGGCATCGTGCCCGACGGCTGCGCTGCCCGCCACGTCGAGCGCACCGGCCAGGACGAGGTCGTCGGCGGCCAGCACCGCTTCCACGAGCATGCGTCCCATGCGGCCGCCGGCTCCGGCGACCGCCACGCGCAGTCCACCGTGCGGCGCCGGGAGGGTCACGGGCGCTCCAGCGGCGGGTAGCTGCGAGCGGGCGCGGCCGCAGCCGCAGGCGCGGGCTCGGCCGCGCGCGGCGCCGGCAACGCCTTGCGCTGGGCCTCGGTGAGTTCGAGGGGGCGTGCCTCCCCGCTGCGACGTGACGCGGGAACGATGGAGGCCACGAACTGGTTCTCCGTCGGCAGGTCGGGCGGTGCATCCACCGACTTGAGCTGGTCGCCATCGAAGCGCAGCACCACGCTCAGGCGCTGCACCGGCGTGCCGGGCCGGCGGATCGAGAAGATGTAGTCCCAGCGGTCCCGGTGGAAGGGGTCGGCGAGCATCGGCGAGCCCAGGACTTCCGTCACCTGCACCCGGGTCATGCCTGGCCGCAGCGCCGCAACCGCCTCCTTCGTGATCGCGTTGCCCTGCACGATGTCGATCCGGTAGGGCGTGACCAACCCGAGGAAGCTGTCGCTGGGGGCTCCCCGGCCCGCACAGCCGGCCAGGGCCACGCCCAGCGCACCCGCAGCCAGCGCAGTCCGCGCCACCCTGAACTTCGTCGATATCATCGGGGCATTCTAGCCGCGGGACCTGCCCGGCGACCGTGCGGGTGCCGGCGTGCGGCTGGGGGTCTGAGACACCGATGAACCGTGCCGAGGAACTCAAGAGCAGCGGCTTGAAGGCGACGTTGCCGCGGCTGAAGATCCTGGAGGTCTTCGAGCGCTCGCCGCGTCGCCACCTCGCCGCCGAGGACGTCTACCGCGCCCTGCTGGCCGAGGGGGCCGACATCGGGCTGGCCACGGTCTACCGCGTGCTGATGCAATTCGAGCAGGCCGGGCTGCTGCGGCGCAGCAACTTCGAGTCGGCCAAGGCCGTGTACGAGCTCGATCGCGGTGAACACCACGACCATCTCGTGTGCCTGTCGTGCGGGCTGGTCGAGGAGTTCTACGACCCCGAGATCGAGAAGCGCCAGCGCGAGGTTGCGGCCGCGCGAGGCTTCGAGCTGCAGGATCACGCGCTGGCGCTGTACGCGCACTGCAGCAAGCCGCAGTGCCCTAACCGGCGCCGCTGACGGTCGCGCGCAGGGTCGCTCCCGAGCGGGAGAGTTCAGTCCCGGGCGGGCGGCTGCAGCAGGGCCTTCTGGTGGCGTTCGACGAAGTCCCGGTAGGTGTCGATGCCGCGCAGCTGCAGGATCGTGTTGCGCACGGCGGCTTCCACCAGCACCGCCAGGTTGCGACCGGCGTCCACCGCGATCACCACCTTGCGTACTGCGACGCCCAGCACCTCCTCGTGCAGCGGCTCGTGGGGCAGCCGCTCGAAGTCCCGCTCCAGCGTCTCCTTGCGCACGAGGTGCACGATGAGCTTCAGGCGCATCTTGCGGCGCACGGCGGTCTCGCCAAAGATGGCCTTGATGTCCAGCAGCCCGATGCCCCGCACCTCGAGCAGGTTCATCAGCAGCTCGGGGCAGCGGCCGTCGATGGCCGTCTGCGAGATCCGGTACAGGTCCACTGCGTCGTCGGCCACCAGGCCATGGCCTCTCGAGACGAGTTCGAGCCCGAGTTCGCTCTTGCCCAGCCCGGATTCGCCGGTGATCAGCACGCCCACGCCCAGGATGTCCATGAACACGCCGTGGCGCGTGGTGCGCTCGGCAAAGAGCTGCCCGAGGTAGGCGCGCACGGCGTCGATGACCTGCCCGGCCGACTCCTGCGTGACGAACAGGGGGATCTCCGCCCGGTCGCACATCGCGGTCAGCCGCTCCGGCGGCTGCTGCCCGTCGGCGACGATGATCACTGGTGGCTCGAGCGTGACGATGCGCGAGATCCGCCGCTCGATGTCCTCGGGCTCGCCTTCTCCGAGGTAGGGCACCTCGCGACGCCCCACGATCTGCACCCGGTACGGGTGGATGTAGTTCAGGTAGCCGATCAGGTCGGCAGCCGAGCGCGCGTCGCGCACCGCTGCGTCGTCGAAGCGACGCTCAGGGTGTGCATGGCCGGCCACCCACTCCCAGCGCAGAGCCTCCCGATGCGCCTCGAAAAGGGCTTCGGCGCTGATCGAGGTGGGCTTCATCGCGGCGGCCTCAGGCCACGGATCGAAGCGGCTGCCAGTCCGAGATCAGCTGGTGCAGGACCGCTGCGTCCGGCTCGATCTTGAGACGCTCGCGCAGCGCACGGTCCGACAGCATCTCGGCGATTTCCGACAGGATCTCGAGGTGGCGCTGGGTGGCGGCCTCGGGTACCAGCAGGAAGATCAGCAGCGAAACCGGCTCGTCGTCAGGCGCCTCGAAGCCAATGGGCTGCTGCAGGCGCAAGACCGCTGCCAGCGGGTTCTTCAGCCCCTTGATGCGCCCGTGCGGTATGGCCACGCCGTGGCCCAGGCCGGTGGAGGCCAGGCGCTCGCGCGCAAAGAGGCTGTCGGTGACGATGCCCCGGGCGATGGTGTGCTGGTTCTCGAACAGCAGGCCCGCCTGCTCGAACGCCCGCTTCTTGCTCGAAGCGTCCACGGTTACCAGCACGTTGCTGGCGGGCAAGATGGAAGACAGGCGGTTCATGGCGGGCAGCCTCGCTGGACAGACACCTCTCGGGGTCGTCCCTCACGGCCCACGGGAAACCGTCGAGTATAGGCCTCGAAGGCCCCGGGTGCGCGAGGCGCGCGCGGGGCCCCCCTCATCCTGGCGTGGCGTCCGCGCGCTTGGTCGCGGCATGGTGGTGATCCTGCACGCGATCCTTGTGGCGCACCACCTGGCGGTCGAGCTTGTCGGCCAGCTGGTCGATCGCCGCGTACAGATCTTCGCTGGCCTGCTCGATGGAGAGATCGCGTCCCTTCATGTGCACGGTCACGGCCGCCTTCTGGCGCCGCTCCTTTTCCCTGAGCTTCTCCACCGACAGCCGCACGTTGATGTCCACCACCTGATCGAAGTGACGCGTCACCTTGCCAAGCTTGGTGTGCACGTATTCACGCAAAGCGGGCGTGACTTCGAGGTGATGACCGGTGATCGTCAGGTTCATTGAGCCTCCTATGGCAGGGCAGGGCCCTGGGTGGCCGGGCCTCGTGCCCTGCCATTGCGAAGGGTCCTGTGCCGGGCCAGTGTGCGCCTGATCAGGGTGGGTGGCAAGCGCAAGGATGCACGCTTTGCGGCCCCATTTCGTGGGGTCTCCGGGTTCGGGCGAGCCGCCCGAGCGCCGGCTTTGCCGGGGACGCCAGCGTGGTTGCTTGTGGGTCGGACCCGACAGCCAAGGGTTTCCCGGAATGCCCGGACTGCCGGCCGGGCATGAAACTCCGGGAAAACCCCCGAAGGAGTGTTCCCGATGAAATTCACCCCGATCGTCGCCGCGATCGTGGCGGCCGGCTTTGCCTCGTCCGCCTTTGCGCAGACCGCTGCACCGCAGCGAGTGGAAATCACCGGCTCGAGCATCAAGCGCATCGCCACCGAGGGCGCGCTGCCGCTGCAGGTGATCACGCGCGAGGAGCTCGAGCAACAGGGCATCCTGAGCGCCGAGCAGCTGATTTCCGTCATCAACATCAACGGCAACGGCCTGGACAACCTCGCCAGCAATGCCGACGTCGTCAGCGGCCAGGCCCGCGGCAACAACGGCGCGAGCTCCGCCAACCTGCGCGGCCAGGGCGCGGCCGCCACGCTCGTGCTGCTCAACGGCCGGCGCATCGCAGCCCACGGCCTGAACGGCGGCATCGTCGACCTCAACCAGATCCCCTTTGCCGCGGTGGAGCGCGTGGAAGTGCTCAAGGACGGCGCCTCCTCGATCTACGGCACCGACGCCGTGGGCGGCGTCATCAACTTCATCCTGCGGCGCAACTTCACGGGCCTGCGCGCCTCGGCCACGGCCGACATGACGCAGGCCGGCGGTGGCGACATCCTGCGCGGGAACCTGCTCGCCGGCGCGGGCGACCTCGACCGGCAGGGCTTCAACGTGCTGGCCACGCTGTCGGTGTCCGATCACTCCAAGCTGCGCGGTTCCGACCGCTCCTTCGTCAACACCTTCCAGGCCGACCGCGGCCTGTCGCCTGATACCCGGGGCGCGCCCTACGCGACGCTCTTTGCGATCGGTGGCCTGCGCACCGCACTCACCCGGCCGGGGCAGACCAACCCCGCCACCGGCCCGCTCTTCAACGGCGTCACGCTCAACGGCATCAACACGCTGGACCTGCCTGGCCAGGCAGGTTGCGCCTCGCAGCCCGACATGGGCCCGTACGACGAGAAGATCTGGGCTGCCGGCGCGGGCGCGCAGTTCGGCTGCGCCTGGGACAACGGCAAGGCAGCCGTGATCCAGCAGCCCGTCACCAACACCAACCTCGTGCTGCGCGGCACGCTCAAGCTCGGCCAGCACAACCTGATCGGCGAGGCGGTGCTCGGCCGCTCGGATTCGGCCAAGGAGTTCTCGCACAACCAGATCTCCAGCGGTGCCGCCACGGCCTTGATCACCCTGCCCAACGGCACCACCACGCCCAGCCCGTTCGCCGGGCTGGCCTACCCGAGCACCGGGGCCAGCTACGACCGCGTCTTCAACGCCCTGATTGGCGCGTTCCCCGAACTGGCCGCCAACCGGGGGCTTCCGCTGGCCTTCCGGTGGCGCTGCATGGCCTGCGGCCCGCGCGAGATCCAGAGCCAGACCGATACCTCGCGCTACCTGATCGCCATGGAAGGCCCGCTGCCCTTCGGCGGCTGGGATTACCGCGCCGGCATGTCCACTGCCGAGAGCCAGAGCAAGTCGACGCTGGGCAGCGGCTACCACTACTGGAAGCCCTTTGCCAACCTCATCAACACGGGCGTGCTCAACCCCTTCTTGCTGGCCGGCGAGTCGCAGTCGGCTGCCGCGTTGAGTGCGCTCGATGCGATCTCGGCGCGTGGCGTGCGGCTGTACGGCGGCAAGTTCACGATGACGCAGACCGACGCCGTCGCCTCCGGGCCGCTGTTCAAGCTGCCTGCCGGCGAGGTGCTCGCTGCCGTGGGCGTGGACATGCGCACCGAGAAGTACAAGTTCGACGGCAACCAGAGCGTCAACACCAGCGACATCAACACCTGGGTCTTCAACGCCCCGTTCGACAACGTCAACGCCCTGGCAGGTGCCAAGCGTGACATCCGTGCCGTCTTCGCCGAGGTGATCATTCCGGTGGCCAAGGGGCTGGAGGTGAACCTGTCGGGCCGGCAGGACAACTACACGGGCTTTGGCAGCACGAGCAACCCGAAGGCCAGCGTGCGTTGGGCACCCAATGACCGATTCCTGGCGCGCGGCTCGTACAGCACGGGCTTTCGCGTGCCGACCTTCAACCAGCTCTACAACGGCGTGACCGAGTCGCCCTACACCGGGGTGGGCGTGGTCGACCCCGAAAAGTGCCCGTCGCTCGTCGTCAACAGCACCCCCGGCAACCCCTGCAACGCCATCACCTTCAACACGCTGTTCGGCGGCAAGTCCAATCTCGGGCCCGAGAATGCGACCATGACCGCTCTGGGCTTCGTGTGGCAGCCGGTCGCGCAGTTCAGCGCGGCGGTGGACTACTGGAGCATCCAGCGTGACGGCACGATCCAGTCGCTGGGCCTGACTGGCGCCACCGGCCTGCTGGCCAACTACGCCCTCTTCAAGGACCGCTTCATCCGCAACGCCGCGGGCAACATCGTGCAGGTCGACCAGCGCTGGATCAACGCCGGCGAGACCATTACCCGTGGCCTGGAGGTGAGCCTGCGCGGCAACGGGCGCATCGGGGCCGGGCGCGTGAGCGGGGGTCTGGACGTGTCCTACCTGCTGGAGAAGAAGTCACGCCTGGTTCCCGGCGTGCCGTTCGGTGCGAGCGAGGTCGGCGTCTTTACCCGCTCGGGCGATCTGGGCATCCGCTGGAAGCACACGGCTTTCGTCTCGTACACCGAGGGCGCCTGGACCGGCACGGTCAACCACCTGTACCGCGGCGGCTATGCGGGTTATGTGCCGCCGGGCGTGGGTGCGAGCTTCACGCCTTCGGCCTGGGACCCTGTGGTCAAGCCCTACAGCACCTTTGGCGCGAGCGTGAGCTACCGCGGCATCCGCAACACGACGCTGCTGTTGGGCATCAAGAACCTGTTCGACAACGACCCGCCGTTCTCCAACGCGCAGGACACCAACACCGGCGCGGGCAGCTCCTGGGAGCCGCGCGTGGCCGACCCGCGTGGTCGTTCGTTCCAGGTTGGCGTGGAGTACAAGTTCTTCTGATTCCACCGGCCCAGCCGGCCGAGCCGGCCGGCTCACGAAGGGGCCTTCGGGCCCCTTCGCCTTTCCTGGACTGCCCATGAACGCACCCGCTCCCGCCTTGCACCCCCCGGGTGCGACCCGTCATCTGCAATCCCACGGCTATCGCGGTCTCGAGCCCGGGCCGCGGCTCATCGTCACCGGTGCCGTGCACGGCAACGAGACCTGCGGCACGCGCGGCATCGAGCGCGTGGTGGCCGAACTCGCTCGAGGCGAGTTCGAGATCGTGCGCGGTGCGGTCACCTTCGTGCCGGTGTGCAACCCGCTGGCCTACGCGCACGCGCGCCGGCCCGGTGAGCGCAACCTGAACCGCAAGCTGCAGCCCGTGGCGAGCCCGCTGGAAGACGAAGATCGCATCGCCAACGTGCTGTGCCCGCTGCTGGCCGCGCACGACGTGCTGCTGGACCTGCACTCCTTTCGCAGCCCCGGCCGCCCCTTCGTGCTGCGCGGGCCTGCCGACAACGACGGCACGCTCGAGCCCTTCCGGCACGAGCGCGAGGAGGCGCAACTGGCGATGCACGTCGGCCCGAACCGCGTCGTCGACGGCTGGATGAGCTCCTACGCCGGTGGCATCGAGCGCCGCCGGGCGCGCGCCGCGGCCGGCGATGCGGCGGCTGCCGCCGCCATCGAGGACCCGACCTACGGCGTGGGCACCACCGAGTACATGCGCTCGCAAGGCGGCTACGCGGTCACGCTCGAGTGCGGTCAGCACGATGATCCCGCCGGCCCTGAGGTGGCCTGGCACGCGATCCGCCAGACGATCGCGCTGCTGGGTCTGGCCGAGCTGCCGCTGGTGCCGCCGGCCGCGCCCTTCGAGTGCCTGAGCCTGGCCCAGGTCATCGACCGACACGCCGAGGGCGACCGCTTCGTGCGCACCTGGACGAGCTTCGACCCGCTGGCTGCGGGCGAGCTCATCGCGGTGCGCGCCGACGGCACCGAGGTGCGTGCGGCCGAGCCCGGCTACATCGTCTTCCCGGATCCGACCGCACGACCCGGGCACGAGTGGTTCTACCTGGCGCAGGCCTCGTCCCGGCCGCTGTAGGTACGAGCCCTGCGGTGTGCCGCGCAGCCGCTGCTACACTCGTTTCCATGTCCGGAGTCTGCAGGCTGTTTGCCGCTTGCCCAGGTCGCCCTCGCGACCGGGGAGCCTGGCGCTGGCGTCGCTCGTCGACGCCCGCCTGACCGCCTGGCCGCGCGCCCGCTGCGCGCAGCCTGCTTCCACAGACCAGACCCGCCCGCGCCTGCGCCGACGCAAGCCACCCGGCAGGTCCGCCCCCTTGGGGACCCGACGTGATCACCGAACTCGAATTCAAGAGCCTGGCCGCCCAGGGCTACAACCGCATCCCGCTGATCGCCGAGGCCTTCGCCGACCTCGAGACGCCGCTGTCGCTGTACCTCAAGCTCGCCAACGGCAGCCCGCACAGCTTCCTGCTGGAGTCGGTGGTGGGCGGGGAGCGCTTCGGCCGCTACTCCTTCATCGGGCTGCCGGCGCGCACGCGCGTGCAGGCGCGGGGCTTTCGCACCGAGGTCGTCACCGACGGCGAGGTGGTGGAGGTGCACGAGGGCAACCCGCTGGACTTCGTGGCCGCCTACCAGGCGCGCTTCAAGGTGGCGCTCAGGCCCGGCCTGCCACGCTTTTGCGGCGGGCTGGCCGGCTACTTCGGCTACGACGCCGTGCGCTACATCGAGCCGCGGCTGGCACACACCGACAAGCCTGGCGGCCTGCCCACGCCCGACGTGCTGCTGCTGCAGACGGAGGAGCTGGCCGTCATCGACAACCTCTCCGGGCGGCTGTATCTCATCGTCTACGCCGACCCCAGCCAGCCCGAGGCCTGGTTCCGGGCCAAGCGTCGCCTGGGCGAGCTCGTGGACCGGCTGCGCTTTTCCACCTCGGCGCCGGCCGTCCGCCGCGGGCCCTCGTATGCGGTGGAGCGTGAGTTCGACCGTGCCGACTACCTGCGCGCGGTGGCCCGCGCCAAGGAGTACATCGCCGCGGGCGACATGATGCAGGTGCAGGTGGGCCAGCGCCTGAAGAAGCGCTACACCGAAAGCCCGCTGTCGCTGTACCGGGCCCTGCGCTCGCTCAACCCCTCGCCCTACATGTACTACTACGACATGGGCGAGTTCCAGATCGTGGGCGCCTCGCCCGAGATCCTCGTGCGCCAGGAGCACACGCCCGAGGGCGACAAGGTGACGATCCGGCCGCTGGCGGGCACGCGTCCGCGCGGGGCCACGCCCGAGCAGGACAAGGCCCTGGAGGCCGAGCTCTCGAGCGACCCCAAGGAGCGCGCCGAGCACCTGATGCTGATCGACCTGGCGAGGAACGACATCGGCCGCATCGCGCGCACCGGCAGCGTCAAGGTGACCGACGCCTTCGTCATCGAGCGCTACTCGCACGTGATGCACATCGTGAGCAACGTCGAGGGCCTGCTGCAGCCGGGCCTGAGCAGCCTCGACGTGCTGCGCGCCACCTTCCCCGCTGGCACCCTCACGGGTGCGCCCAAGATCCGCGCGATGGAGATCATCGACGAGCTCGAGCCCGTCAAGCGCGGCATCTACGGCGGCGCCTGCGGCTACCTGAGCTTTGCCGGCGACATGGACCTGGCCATTGCCATCCGCACGGGCATCGTGCACCAGAACACGCTCTACGTGCAGGCTTCCGCTGGCGTGGTGGCGGACTCGGTGCCCGAGGCCGAGTGGCGCGAGACGGAGGCCAAGGCGCGGGCGCTGATCCGGGCGGCGGAGTTGGTGGAAGAGGGGTTCTGAGCACCGTCCGTCGGCCTCCGAGGTCAGGACCGATAGGATGAGTTGTCTGTCGCCTGAGGCTGCTGACGATGTCGGATCGTGCTCTCTTCGACTCCTTGATTTCCGGCCGGCTTCTTGGAGGCCAGCCCCGAGACCTGCTGCTGTTGGGGTCGCTGTGCCTGATCACTGCGGCCATCTGGCTCGAGGCCAGTCGGCAAGCGGGTTCGGGATCACTGTCGGCGGTTCGGGCCCATTTCGGGAAGGCTCGGGCGTTCCGGCCGCTCGGAACACTGGTCGTGAGCGCAGGGCTCCTCCCCTGCCTGTTTGTCTGGCTTTCTATCCTTGCCCTTTACCCGGAGCTGTTCAAGCCAGGAAGGTTCCTGGAGGGTTGGACGGCC
>CAILKA010000595.1 GCA_903834645.1 uncultured beta proteobacterium | reverse complement strand
GCCCTGGTTCCGCTGGGCGAGAAGCAGTTCGTCTTCCGCATCGTCGACGGCCCCGATGGCGGCAAGGTGGCGCAGCGCGTGCCCGTCAAGCTCGGCCTGCGCATGCCGGGCAAGGCAGAGATCGTCGAGGGCGTGAAGGACGGCGAGGCCATCGTCGTGGCCGGCCAGTCCCGGCTGTCACGTGGCGACAACATCCCGGTTCGGGTGTTGGACCTGAGCCGTCCGCGGGGCGGGCCTGCCGCGGCAGCGTCCGCGCCCGGCGGGCCAGCCCGGCCAGCCGGGCCGCGCAAGTGAGCGCGCCCACCCACGGAGGCACCGCGGCATGATCCTGTCGGAGATCTCGATCCGTCGCCCGGTCTTCGCGACCGTGATGTCGCTGATGATCGTGCTGCTGGGCATCGTGTCCTTCTCGAAGCTCGCGGTGCGCGAATACCCGCGCATCGACGAGCCGGTGGTCACCGTGAATACGCGGCTCCTGGGTGCCTCGGCCGAGGTCATCGAGAGCCAGGTCACCAAGCCCCTGGAAGACTCGATCGCCGGCATCGATGGCATCGACATCCTCACCTCCATCTCGCGCGCTGAGCAAAGCCAGATCACGGCGCGCTTCAAGCTCAGCAAAGACCCCGACTCCGCCGCCGCCGACGTGCGCGACCGTGTCTCGCGCATCCGCCAGCGCCTGCCCGCGGCGATCGACGAGCCCGTGATCGCCAAGGTCGAGGCTGACGCCTTCCCGGTGATCTGGATCGCCTTTACGAGCGATCGCCTGTCGCCGCTGGAGGTCACCGACGTCATCAACCGCATCGTCAAGCCGCGGCTGCAGACCATTCCGGGCGTGGCCGACGTCAGCATCAACGGCGACCGCAAGTTCGCCATGCGCATCTGGCTCGACCCCGACCGCCTCGCGGCGCTGAAGGTCACGACCCAGGATGTCGAGGATGCGCTGCGCCGCCAGAACCTGGAGGTGCCGGCCGGGCGCATCGAGAGCCGCCAGCGCGAGTTCAACGTCACTTCGCGCACCGACCTCAACACCGAAGCCCAGTTCGGCGAGATTGCGCTGCGCAGTGCCAACGGCTTCACCGTCCGGCTCAAGGACGTGGCGCGCATCGAGCAGGCCCCGGCCAGCGAGCGCTCGGTGGTGCGCCTGAACGGCCAGCCCGCCGTCTCGGCGGGCATCATCCGCAACGCTACCGCCAACCCGCTGAACATCTCCGCGGGCGTGCGCGAGGCGATGCCGAAGATCCAGGCCGACCTCCCGGCGGGCCTGACCTTCATGATCGCCAACGACAACTCGGTCTTCATCGACCGGTCGATCAAGGCTGTCTACCGCACGACGGCCGAGGCGGTGGTGCTGGTGGCGCTGGTGGTCTTCGTGTTCCTGCGCACGCTGCGCGCGTCGATCATCCCGCTGGTGACGATTCCCGTGAGCCTGATCGGCGTGTTCTCGATCATGGCCGCCTCGGGCTTCACCATCAACACGCTCACCCTGCTGTCGCTCGTGCTCGCCATCGGCCTGGTGGTGGACGACTCCATCGTAGTGCTGGAAAACGTGTTCCGGCACATCGAGGAAGGTCTCACGCCGCTGAAGGCGGCGCTCAAGGGTGCCAAGGAGGTGGGTTTCGCGGTGGTGGCCATGACGCTCACGCTGGCCGCCGTGTTCGCGCCGCTGGCGTTCACGCCTGGCCGCACCGGGCGGCTCTTTGTGGAGTTTGCGCTGACGCTGGCGGGCGCGGTGATCGTCTCGGGCTTCGTCGCGCTCACGCTC
>CAILKA010000594.1 GCA_903834645.1 uncultured beta proteobacterium | reverse complement strand
CGGGGCGGGAGCGCCGGGGCGGCGTCCCTGGCTCCCCAGGCCCCCGCAGCAGCAGCTGCTGCTGCTGCTGCCGGCGGATCCGCCCCTGCACCCGCCCACGCCGCGGCGCCAGCGCCGGCACCAGCCGCGCCCGGCAGTACACGTGACGAGCGCAGGCGCGGCGCCGAGCAGCGTCAGGCCCTGGCAGCGCGCACCCGCCCCCTGCGGGTGGAGCTCCAGGGCGTCGACGCGCGGCTCGCCAGGCTCGCCGCCGAGCGCACCGAGCTGGAGGCCAGACTGTCGGGCGGCGGGCTCACCCCCCAGGCGATCGCCGACGACGGACGGCGCCTGAACCACTTGCTGGCGGAGGTGGCGGTGCTCGAGGAGCGCTGGCTGGAACTGCAGTCGGAGCTGGAGAGGCTCGGCACCACCTCGGCCTGAGGCGAGCGCACCTGCCGGGCCACCCGGCGGGACGGAGCCTGCGGCCGTCCGCCGCTCAGGGCACCCGGGCGCGCTGCTCGAGCAAAGTCAGGGTGAGCGCCACACGCGCCTGTGCCGGACTGAGTGCAGCGGCCGAACCGGCCGAGGCGAGGCCGCCTGGCTCCAGGCCGACGATCCCACCGGCTGCACAACGGCTGGCGCGCCACACCGCCACCCCTGCTTGCTGTGCCCGCTGTTCGGCCTGTTCCAGCCCCTGCGACAAGGTGCCGTTCCCCGTTCCCGCGAGCACGATCCCGTCCACGCCGTCCGCGCACAGCAGATCCACGAGCCGTCCGTCTGCGCCGGCGTGACTGGTCACGATCTCCACCCGCGGCCAGGGCGCACCTGCCGGGGGCAGGAGGTGCGCGCCCAGGGGCCGTGCGTCGGGCCAGGCGCGATGCTGGCGCAGCTGACCGTCCACCACCTGACCCAGCGCCCCCTCGTCACCTGCGGCAAAGGCATCGAGCTTCCAGGTGTGGTGCTTGCGCAGGCCTTCAGGGCGAAAGACGGTGCCTGCCATGACCGCCACCACGCCCCGCGCCCCAGGCGTGCGGGCCACGGTCACGGCATCGCAGAGGTTGGCCGGCCCGTCGGCCTGCAGCGAAGTCGCCGGCCGCATGGCCGCGGTAAGCACCACCGGCTTGGCTGGCGCGAGCAGCCGGTGCAGCAGGAGCGCGGTCTCCTCGAGCGTGTCGGTGCCGTGCGTGACCACCAGGCCCGAAACCTCCGCCCGGGCCAGGTGACGCACGACGGCCTGCACGAGCGCCGTCCAGACAGGCGGCCCCATGTCCTTGCTGTCTACCTGTGCGACCTGCTCGGCCTCCAGCTCCACGCCGGCCAGCGCCGGGACGGCGGCGACCAGCTCCGCCACCCCGATCTGTGCGGCCGCGTAGCGCAGCGCCTCCCGGGGTGCCGCGGCACGGCCGGCGATGGTGCCGCCCGTTCCCAGAATCACTGTGCATGCCGGGGCACTTGCCATCCGATCTCCTCTGGATGAAAATACAGGTACTGGACAAAATGACAGGATCCGGAATGGATAGCCCCAAGCTCACCGACCGTCAGCAGCAGATCCTCGACCTCGTGCAAAGCACGATCGCGCGCACGGGCGCTCCGCCCACGCGTGCCGAGATCGCGGCCGAGCTCGGGTTTCGCTCCCCCAACGCGGCCGAGGAACACCTTCAGGCACTCGCCCGCAAGGGAGTGATCGAGCTGGTCAGCGGCACCTCGCGCGGCATCCGCTTGAAGTCTGACACATTGCGCGCGCTGCACGAGGCGCGCCTGAGCCCGGTGGGCAAGCAGTTCAGCCTGCCGCTGCAGAGCCTGGCGCAGCTCACGCTGCCGCTGGTCGGGCGCGTGGCTGCCGGTGCGCCCATCCTCGCTCAGGAACACGTCGACCAGAGCTACCTCGTCGAGGCCTCGATGTTCGCGCGCCGGCCCGACTACCTCCTCAAGGTGCGCGGCATGAGCATGCGCGATGCCGGCATCCTCGACGGCGACCTCCTCGCGGTGCAAAAGGCCAGCGATGCCAAGAACGGCCAGATCGTGGTTGCCCGGCTCGGGGACGATGTCACCGTCAAGCGGCTTCGCCGGGTACGCGGGCACATCGAGCTGCTGCCCGAGAACCCCGATTTCGAGCCGATCGTCGTGCCGCCCGATGACGCCAGCTTCGCCCTGGAAGGGATCGCGGTCGGGCTGATCCGCAACACGATGCTGATGTGAGCCCGGCCCGAGAGGGACCGGCAGGTGGCATGGGGTGCGGGCAGGCACTCAGGGGCCGTTCGCGGTAATCCGCCACACTTTTGGCGAACCCCCGCTGGTCAAGTTGGCGCCCTGCGGTCCGATAGTGAAGGGGTGTTCTCCTCGACGTCCCGCGATCGGCGCAACCGCTTCAAGGCATCGAGCCGTCTGCGAGGCGAGGTACCCCCACCTGCGATGCTGCCCAGCCCGGTGTCGGGCTGGCAGCGGCTGCTCGGCTGGATCATCTCCGCCGGCACCGATGAGGGCCGGGTGCCGATCGGTCGCCTGGCAGCGGTTCGTGCCGAGTTCGTCACCATGCTCGACGACCTGGACCCTGGCCGCACGGCCCTGCTGCGCCAGCGCATCTCCAAGGCCGCCTCGATGCGCGACCTCTGGCACCTGCGCTCCGACGTCTACGCCGCCGTCTCGCTGCGCCACTCGCAGACCGAGGCCGAGAGGCGCGTCTCGAGCCTGAACCGACACTTCGGCGGCCGCCACAACCGCTGAGGGCTGGCAGCCCGGGCTCAGGGCACAATCCTGCAGCCCATGAACGTCATCATCCTCGACGACTATCAGGATGCGGTGCGCAAACTGCGCTGCGCCTCGCTGATGGAACAGCTCAACGCCAAGGTCTTCACCAACACCGTCAAGGGCAACGGCCAGCTGGCCGTGCGGCTGCGAGACGCGGATGTGGTGGTGCTGATCCGCGAGCGCACGCACCTGACGCGCGCGCTGCTGGAGAAGCTGCCGCGCCTGAAGCTGATCTCCCAGACCGGCAAGGTCGGCCCGCACATCGACCTGGAGACCTGCTCGCGCATGGGCATCGCGGT
>CAILKA010000593.1 GCA_903834645.1 uncultured beta proteobacterium | reverse complement strand
GCGCGGCGCAGGTCTTCCAGCACGATGTGCTCGTCGGCGCGCTTGGCGTTCGACTCGAGCACCGTGCGCGGCCCGGCGCCGTAGATCACGGCCGGGATGCCGCGTTCGCTGAAGAGGCGCGCATCCGTGTACAGCGGCGTGCCCCAGGCCTCCACCGGCTCGCCGAAGAGTTCGGTGGCGTGCGCGCACAGCGAATCGACCAGCAGCTTGTTGCCCGGCAGCGGCTTCATCGCGTGGGCCAGCAGCAGGCGGCGGATCTCCACGCTGGTGCCCGGCACCTGCGCCACCGCTTGCTCGATGAGCGCGCGCAGCGCCGCTTCGACCTGCACGGGATCCTCCTCCGGGATCATGCGGCGGTCGATCTTGAGCACCACCTTGCCGGGCACGACGTTGGTGTTGGTGCCGCCCTGGATCTGGCCGACGTTGATGTAGCCGTGGCGGATGCCCTTGACCGCGCTCAGGTGCTGCTTCAGCCGCCCGTTCTCCTCGTAGAGCGCCACGAGCGCACGCGTGGCGGCCTGCAGCGCGTCCACGGCCGTCTCGGGCACGGCGGCGTGGCCCATCTTGCCGTGCACCGTCACTTCCATCTGCAGGCAGCCGTTGTGCGCCGTCACCACCTGGTAGCTGAAGCCCGCGGCGATCTCGAGGTCGGGCTGCGTCAGGCCCTGGTCGAGCAGCCACTTCGGGCCGAGTTCGCCGCCGAACTCCTCGTCGTAGGTGAAGAGCAGGTCGATGCCGCCGGACAGCTCCAGCCCTGCGGCCTCGAGCGCGCGGGTGGCAAACACGAACGAGGAGAAGTCGCTCTTGCTCACCGCTGCGGCGCGCCCGTAGAGCTTGCCCTCGACGATCTCGCCGCCGTAGGGGTCGTGCGTCCAGCCCTCACCAGG
The DNA here is from genome assembly GCA_903834645.1 of uncultured beta proteobacterium. Classification (GTDB taxonomy): domain Bacteria; phylum Pseudomonadota; class Gammaproteobacteria; order Burkholderiales; family Burkholderiaceae_C; genus Rubrivivax. Next base: position 2,501 of record CAILKA010000593.1, on the reverse strand, counting down.
GGGCACCACGTCTCCGTGGGCATTGAGCGCGATGACCGGCCCGGCCGGGCCATAGCGGCGCTGCACCACGAGGTTGGTGATGGACTGCATGCCCTGCGCCTTCACGAGCGCATCGGGCACCTCGTGGGCCTGGGCGGGCATGTCGAATGCCGCGAGCAGCTCGCGTGTGCGCAGCGCGTGCGGCGTGTTGTTCCCGGGCGGGGTGTCGGTGGGCACGCGCACGAGCGCCTGCAGGAAGCGCACCTGTTCGTCGAAGTGGGCGTCGACGTAGGCGTCGAGCGCGGCGTAGCGGTCGGTGGATGTCATGCGGGGTCCTGGGAGAGTTGCTCGAGCAGGTGCTGGAAGGCCCGCACCGTGAGGTCGATGTCATGGCTGGTGCTCGACTCCAGCGGGTTGTGGCTGATGCCGGCGTTCTCGCCACGCGTGAAGAGCATGGCCTGCGGCAGGATCGCGTGCAGCTTCATCGCGTCGTGGCCGGCGCCGCTGGGCATGCGGTGCGCGGGCAGCCCGAGGGCGTGCACGGCCTGCTCCCAGCGCGCCTGCCAGGCAGGGTGGCTCGGAGAGGCGCTCACGCGCACGGTCTCCTCGACGCGGTACGCCACGCCGCGGCGCTTGCAGATGGCGTCGAGCTCGGCCAGCACGTCGGCAATGCAGGCGTCGCGCACGGGGTCGGTGGTGGCGCGGATGTCCAGGCTGAAGCGCGCGCGCCCGGGCACGACGTTGATCGAGCCGCTGGGCACCTCGAGCATGCCCACGGTGGCCACGAGGTCGGGCTCAGTCGAGCCGCGCCGCTCCATGCAGAGCACGAGCTCGGCCACGGCCGCGGCGGCATCGCGCCGGCTGCCCATGGGCGTGGTGCCGGCGTGGCTGGCCATGCCGGTGATCTCGCCCAGGAATCGGGCGCTGCCGTTGATGGAGGTGACCACACCCAGCGGCAGGTCCATCGCGTTGAGCACGGGGCCCTGCTCGATGTGCACCTCGACGAACCCGAGGTAGTGCGAGGGGTCGCGCTCGAGCTGCGCGATACCGGCTGCGTCCAGCCCGGCGTGCGCCATGGCCTCGCGCATCGTGATGCCGGCGGCGTCGCGCTGCTCGAGCCAGGCGGGGTCGAAGTCGCCCGTGAGTGCGCCCGAGCCGAGGAACACGGCCTTGTAGCGCTGGCCCTCCTCCTCGGAGAAGCCGACCACCTCCAGGCCGAAGGGCAGGCGCCTGCCGGCGCTCGAGAGTTCACGCACGCAGGCCATCGGCACGAGGATGCCCAGGCGCCCGTCGTACTTGCCGGCGTTGCGCACGGTGTCGTAGTGGCTGCCGGTCATGAGGCGGGGTGCATCGGGAGACTGTCCGTGGTAGACGCCCACGACGTTGCCCACGGCGTCGATGTGCACCTCGTCGAAGCCGCAGTCCTCGCGCATCCAGTGCACGAGCTGCTGCGCCACCGCGCGGTGCGCATCCGTCAGGTAGGTGACGGTGAGCTCGCCGCGCTCGGCGTAGCCGGGGTCGCTGTGGGCCGCCAGCTGCTCGGCCCAGTCCCACACCTGGTGGCCAAGCACGGGCTCCACGCCGAACTTGTCGGCCAGCCGGATCTCGGCGATGCGATGGATGTTGCGCAGGGCCTCGGCGAACTCGAAGTCCGGATGGTGCTGCAGCCGGCGCTCGAAGGCCGCGATGATCTGCCGCTTGTCCAGCCCCACCCCGCGCGGCCCGCGCACGGCCAGGATGAAGGGAAAGCCGAACTTCTCGTTGTAGCCCGCGTTGAGCTGCTGGATGCGCGCGAACTCCTCGGGCGTGCAGTGCGTGAGGCCCGCCTTGCCCTGCTCGTTCGTGGACTCGGCCGTGAGCGTGCGTGCCACCATGGCCTTGCCGGCGAGCTCGGGGTGGGCGCGGATGAGGCCGAGCTGCTCCTCGCGGGTGCTCGCCCGCAAGGCGGCCACGAGTGCCTGCTTGAGTGCCTCCAGCGTGGCGAAGGGGCGTGCATCCCAGGCGCGCTCGGCGATCCAGGGTGAATGCTCGTAGATGCCATCGAGCAGCCGCGTGAAGTCGGCACGCGAGGCGGTGTTGAGGTGATCCAGGTTCAGTGTGGCGGCCATGCTCACTCCCAGACGAAAGCCGTGTTCGCGTCGAACGGGTGCTCGCGCCGCCAGTGGCGCGCGATGTCCAGGCGCCGCGCGACCCATACCCGATCGTGCGACTGCACGTGGTCGAGGAAGCGCTGCAGCGCGCGCATGCGCCCCGGGCGCCCGAGCAGCCGGCAGTGCATGCCGATGCTCATCATCGAGGGGTGCTCGTCGCCCTCGGCGTAGTGCACGTCGAAGGCGTCGCGCAGGTACTGGAAGAACTCGTCGCCGTGCGAGTAGCCCTGCGGCAGCGCAAAGCGCATGTCGTTGCAGTCCAGCGTGTAGGGCACGATGAGGTGCGGCGCAAGGGCGCCATCGCTCCTGCGCACCTGCAGCCAGAAGGGCAGGTCGTCGCCGTAGTAGTCGCTGTCGTACTCGAAGCCGCCG
>CAILKA010000592.1 GCA_903834645.1 uncultured beta proteobacterium | reverse complement strand
GGGCGCGCTTGTGAAACGTGATGGCCTTGGCAAAGTCCTCACGGTCCTGGAACAGCACGCCCATGTCGTTGTGCAGTTCGGGTCGTCCGGGCTCCAGCACCAGGGCCTTTTGCAGCAGGGGCAAGGCTTCATCGACGTGACCCATGCGCCGCAGCAACCAGGCGGTTCCCTGCAGCACGCTCACGTCGTTGGGCCGCAGTTGCGCGGCCGCACGGTAGGCCTTCAGGGCCTCCTCCGGCTGTGAAGACGCCTCCAGGGTTCGCGCGTGCTGCAACAGCTGCTGGAGCGGATCCTGGTTGTGAACGTACGGCTCCAACGCGGCCAGGCGGGCTTTCAGTTCGTCGGACGGGATCAGCTGGCAGGCGCTGTCGAAGGCCTCGTGGGCCAGCTTGAACTGCCCGAGCTGCTGGCGGGCATAGCCGACCTGGGCCAGGACGGCCGCCTTGAACAGCTTGCCGGGTGCGCTGCTGCGCTTGCTGGCAACCGCCCACAGGCGCCCGAGTAGCGGCAGGGCATCGGCCGATCGGCCCACCCGGTTGTAAGCAATGGACAGGCCCATCAGTGCCGGGGCCTGATTCGGCACCTGCCGGAGGATGCGCCCGTAGGTTTCGATGGCCGAGCCGAAGTCCAGGTGTTCCATCCTGGCGGCCGCGGTGGTCAACAGACCGTCGATCTTGTTCATGGTGTCGATGTCATGTCAGGCCGATCAGGGCCTTGTACTGGGGTAGGGAGACCTGCCGGAAGTCGTAGCGCTCGACGATGGTCTGGCGGGCGCGCTTGCCCATGGCGGCAAACGCCTGAGGGTCGGACAGCGCCTCGATGGCCAGGCGGGCGAGTGCCGCGGTGTCGAAGAAGTCGAACAGGAAACCGTTCTCGCCGTCCTGGACGACGTCGCGCACGGGCGCCGTGTCCGAGGCGATCAGCAGGCATCCCGCGGACATGGCCTCCAGCATCGACCAGGACAGGATGAAGGGGTATGTCAGGTAGACGTGAGCGCTGGAGACCTGCAGCACGCTGAGGTATTGGTCGTACGGCAAGGGCCCGAGGAAGTGGATCCGTTGCCAATCCACCTGGCCACGCAGCTGGGCCTGATAGACCTCCATCCATCCGCCTGCGCCGGGGGGCTGGGGCCCGTAGTGGGCCGAGTTCTCCCCCACCACCAGCACCTGGGCCTGGGGACGCTCACGCAAGATGCGTGGCAGCGCGCGCATGAATTGATGGAAGCCGCGGTACGGCTCCAGGCAGCGGCTGACAAAGGTGAGCACTTCATCGCCTTTCCTGAGCGTCCGACCGTCCGGGAGGGTGAACTGGGCGCCCTCATGAAGCGTGACGCGCGTCGTGTCGATGCCTTCATGCAGGACCTGAAGCCTGGATTGATAGGCCGACGGATACAGCCCTTTCTGCCAAGGGGTCGGGCACACGCCCCTGTGGCAGCTCTCGAGCGCCAGCAGCTGCACGCTGTTCGTGACATGCAGCCGGAAGATGTCGTCCACCTGGGTGGGGAACTCAGGGTCGAAACCGACATCGGCGCCGCGGGGGTGGTAGTAGTACTCGAACAGACCGATGACGTCCGCGCCGGGAAAGTAGTCACGCACGAAGTGCGCGTCGCCCCAGCCCGGATGGGTCACGATCACATCGGGCTCGAAGCCGCCGCGCTTCACCTCGGCCAGGCGCTCGATCGCTGCGATGCCGCGGCGCACAGACTGCTCGAAGCCGCGGACCCAGGGGTGGGTCTCTTCCGGCGCAGCCGCCACAGCGGGATAGCGGATCACCTCCACGCCGGGCAACCCCGGGCTCGTGCCCATCCAGGATTCGTCTCCCATGCCCCATACCCGGACGCCGCTCTCCTGGGCGAGGGCCTGCGCGATCCGGCGGAACTGGCCTGGAAAGTTAGGGTGCAGAAACAAGAGGTCCAACGACGCTCTCCCAAACAGTACGTACCGCCGCCAGCGAGGGCATGTCGTCCAGTGCGCCGTGAAAGCCGGGACGCGAGTCCGGGTTCTTTCGTTCGCCGGACATGCAAAGAAGGTTGACGCTGCCCGGCACGGGTGCGCTGGCGCATCCGAGGTGAAGCACGACCTCCGACACGCGGGGCCGCTGGTCGTCATGCAGGTGGGCCAGCGCGCCTTGAGCGCGCAGCGCTGCAACCAGGGCTGCGGCCCGGCGAAGGTTGCTCGACGCCTGGGACGCGGGCGTCACACTCAGACGCAAGGGCAGACAGGGCGTCAGCACATAGCCCAGCGGCTCATCGGGCGTGGAGCGGCAGCTTGGAAAACCGGCGTCCTGGGCGGCCTGCTGTGCGGCAGAGGATCTGGCCAGGCAGACGTCGAAGGTCTCTGCGACACCCGCCTCGATGGACCGCGCCCACCTTTGCACATCAGGAGCGCGGGCTGCCCAGGCCAACACCATCAGGTCAGCTCGCCGATGCCGCGCCGCGCGCAGGGTGACTTTCGGATCCAGGGCGATCAGGACATGGATGTCACGGAGATCGTGGACTTGAGGCGCAGCGGGCAGAAGCAGGATTCGAGCGTGTGGGCAAGATTGCGAGATCGCGTGCGCCAATCTGGCCGCAAGACTCTCGCCACCGCCGGCCGCCGAGTGGGTGCCGCCCGCCAAGCCGATCACCAGCGGCTCGTTGCACAGCGAGCGATCGCCGCTGATCAGGCTGTTCCACCATTGGCGCTTGAGCCACGCTCCGACATGTTGCTGGAGCACGCACTCATTTCGGATGAGCCGATCGAAGATGCTGGGTTCGCGGCCGGTGAGCCGGGTGTGACCATGGTGGTGCAGGGCGGCGAGGTCGTTGCGGCAGATGACGGGTCGACCCGTGACGCGCTCGAGCCGCAGACACAGTTCGACATCTTCGAATCCATAGAAGTAGTCGGTATGGAACCCCCCGGCCCGGTGGAAGTCATCGCTGCGCACCAACAGAACGGCGGCGGTGGCCGCGGGGACGCGCTGCGCACAGTGGGCCCCTTCCCGGTCGAGATGCTCGAGGCCCGCCTCGTAAGGCCAATAGGCCTGCTCCCGCAGCTTGAAGCGCACGCCCAGGTGCTGTACCTCGTGACCCGCGACGTGGGCGGCGTTGGGCTTGATCAGTTTCAGGCCCACGGCGCATGCGCCGTTTGCACGCAGGCTGTGCAGCATCTGCGGCAAGGCATCCATGCACCAACGAATGTCGTTGTTCATGAACAGCAGGTTCGGAGCCTTCGCCAAGGAGGCGCCCAGATTGCAGGAGGCTGAAAACGAGTCGTTGCGGCCCAGGGCGATGACCCGCAGGTCGAGGTGTGCGGCCCAGTGGTTCAGGAGCTCCAGGCTGTCGTCCGATGAGGCGTGATCGATGACGATCCACTCCACCGGAAAGGGCGACTGGTCCTGCTCCTGCCAACTGGTGAAGAGCTGGTTCAGCAAGCCACTGCCATTGCGGTTCAGGACCACCACCGAGACATGGGGCGCCACGGTTCCGAGCGGGTCATCCACCCCTGGCTGGGTGGTGGTGAACGGCCACGGCACGCGCCTTTCATCGTGACGAACGTGCGTCGAGACGGCCGGCAAAACGGTTCCATCTCCGACGGCCATCACCGCCACGCGATGTTCTCGCCCGTCGGCCAATACCGGGGGAGGCGTGATTTCGAACCAGACCAGCCCGACCTGATCTTCTCCGGCACCGAGGCTGTCGTTGAGGGCAGGACGTGCGAATTGGGGACGAAAGGAGGAGCCGAGTTTCCCGTCGATGCGCAGCACCAGATCGACGGCGATGTCCGGAGATTGGAGATCCATCGCCCATCCGGCAATGCGAAACGGCGTGACCACCTCGACGTAGCCCACCACCTCGCACTGGGCGGCCCTGAGCGGAAGCGACAGGGAGCAATTCTCGGT
>CAILKA010000591.1 GCA_903834645.1 uncultured beta proteobacterium | reverse complement strand
GACACCTACGGCGGCGCCTGCCCGCACGGCGGCGGCGCGTTCTCGGGCAAGGACCCGTCCAAGGTCGACCGCTCGGCCGCCTACGCGGCGCGCTACGTGGCCAAGAACGTGGTGGCCGCGGGCCTGGCCAAGCAGTGCCAGGTGCAGGTGGCCTACGCCATCGGCGTGGCCCGGCCGATGAACGTGACCGTCTACACCGAGGGCCCGGGCGGGATCCCCGACGAGAAGATCGCCGCGCTCGTGAACGAGCACTTCGACCTGCGCCCCAAGGGCATCATCCAGATGCTCGACCTGCTGCGCCCGATCTACTCCAAGACCGCCGCCTACGGGCATTTCGGCCGCGAGGAGCCCGAGTTCACCTGGGAGCGCACGGACAAGGCCCAGGCGCTGCGCGCAGCGGCCGGGCTGTAAAGCCCGGCGGCCGAGAAGCGGCTCAGCCGCCCGCGTCCCCGCCCGCGTCCTCCACCCATTCCTGGTTGACGCGGGCCAGCCCCGCCGCAGCGAGCTCGCCCAGGAAGGCCTCGGCCCACGCCAGGGGCGACTCGGCGCGCGCGCGCCCGTGGCGCGCCCACACGGTGGCCAGGAACGGCGTGTGCGCGGCCCAGCGCGAGAAGTCCGCGCGCGCCTGGCGCCCCTGCTCCATGAGGTGGTACTTCACGAGCACCTTCACGGCATGACGGGCATGGCGCGCCGGGTCGGCGCGCTGGCCGGCCAGGCGCGAGCGGGCCCGCGCGAGGGCACCGGCCACATCGGTGAAGGGCGCGCCGTGCCCGGGGATGACCACCTGCACCGGCAGGCTCTCGATGAGCGTGAACACGGCGGCGGCCTCCTCGAAGCCGCTCTCCCCCACGAGCTCGGGAAAGACGACGCCGAAGCCGTCCTCCCACAGCGCATCGGCCGAGACGAGCACGCCATGCGCGCGGTCGAAGAGCATGACCGAGTCGGGGTCGTGGCCTGGTGCGGCCAGCACCTCCCAGGCGCGGCCGCCGGCTCGCAGCACCTCGCCGGCGACGAGTTCACCATCGGCCTCGAAGCGCGCGTAGCGCTGGCCGATGTCGTCGTAGTTCAGGCGCGTGGTGTCCCACTCGCGCACCACGGGCGCCAGGCCCGGCGGCACGCTCACCGGCGCGCCGAAGGCCGCGCGCAGCGCTGCGTTGCCGCCGCAGTGGTCGGAGTGCAGGTGGGTGTTGACGATGCGCGCCAGCGGCTGCCCGCGCAGCGCGTGGCGCACGAGCGCGAGCGTCTGCGGCGCGTGGTTCACATGGCTCGTGTCCACGAGCACCGCGCCGGCCTCGCCTTCGGCCGGGTGGATGAGCAGGTTGTTGGAAGACAGCCACCCGCGCTCGAGCACGGTCAGGCCGCTCAAGGCGGGGTGCATGGGGAGATTGTCTCCTGCTGTGGCAGCATGGCTGCACGATGTCGCCCACGCTCGACCAGCTGCGCGCCTACGCAGTGGCCCGCTCGCTCTTTGCGCCCACCACGCTGGCGCGGGCGCTCGAGCGCCTGGGCTTCGTGCAGGCCGACCCGATCCGTGCGCCTGCGCGCGCGCAGGACCTCACGCTGCGCCACCGCGTGCGCGGCTACCGCGCCGGCGACCTGGAGCGCCGCTACGCCGCGCTGCCCATCGAGGAGGACTTCTTCGTCAACTACGGCTTCCTGCCGCGCGCCACCTGCGCCCTCATGCACCCGCGCGAGGGCATGCGGCCGTGGCCGAAGGTGCGCCGGGCGCAGGCCGAGGCGGTGCTCGCCTTCGTGCGCGAGCGTGGCACCGTGCACCCGCGCGAGGTGCACGCGCAATTCGGGCACGGGCAGGCGCGCAACTGGTTCGGCGGCACCACGAACGCCAGCACGCAACTGCTCGACGAGATGCACTACCGAGGCTGGCTGCGCGTGGCGCGGCGCGAGGGCGGCACGCGCTGCTACGCGCCACGCGCGCCGCAGGCGCCCGTGCTCGACGCCGCCGCGGGCCTGGACGCGCTGGTCGACGTGGTGGTGGCCAAGTACGCCCCGCTGCCCGAGCGCTCGCTGTCGGAGCTCGTGCACCACCTGCGCGGCGGCGCGCCGCAATGGGCGGGGCTGCGGCGCGCGGCGGTGCAGCGCGCGCTTGCCCGGTTGCCCAGCGCCGAGGTGGGCGGCCTGCAATGGGTCTGGCCCGTGGGGGAGAACCCCGCAGCGGCGCGCCACGCCCGGGCGGCCGAGTCTCTGGGCGCGCGGCTGCTCGCCCCCTTCGACCCCGTGGTGTGGGACCGCCGGCGCTTCGAGCTGTTGTGGGGCTGGGCCTACCGCTTCGAGGCCTATACGCCGGCGCCGCAGCGCGTGCGCGGCTACTACGCGCTGCCGCTGCTGTGGCGCGACCGCATCATCGGCTGGGGCAACGTGTCGGTGGCCGAAGGCCGGCTGCAGGCCGAGCTCGGCTACACGGCCGGGCGCGCCCCGCGCGAGGCGGCCTGGCGCGGGGCGCTGCAGGAAGAACTGCAGCGCATGGGCGAGTTCCTGGGGCTCAGCCCGGCTTGATACCCGGCTTGATGCCCGCCGAAACCCCGCGCGCGGCCAGCAGCGCCTGCGCCACCTCGGCAAAACCCCGGCCCCGCGGGCTCGGCGCGACGTAGGCCGGCCAGGTGTGCAGCCGGGTGGCGAAGTCGCGCACGTTGGCCACGCCGATGCTCAGCGGCAGGTGGCCGAACAGGAGCTGGTCGTTGGTGGAGTCGCCCACGTAGAGCCAGCGGCCGCGCTCGGCGTCGAGGTCGCGCCCGTAGAGCTCGCGCACCATCCAGCGCGCCCCGCTGAGCTTGGTGTGCTCGCCGAACCAGCCGTTGATGTGGATCGAGCTGACGGTCGCACTCATGCCCTCCTCGCGCATGAGGGCCACCACGCGCTCGATGCTCGCCTCGTCCAGCCGCGTGTACTCCGAGTGGTCGATGGCGATGTCGGTCACGCGCCCGGCACTGTCGCGTGCCAGGGTGGCGCCCGGCACCTCGGCGAGCACGCGGGCGGCCACCTCGCGCAGCCGGCGGGCGTGGCGCG
>CAILKA010000590.1 GCA_903834645.1 uncultured beta proteobacterium | reverse complement strand
GACCGGCAGGTTGGCCATCGGGCCTGTCATGTCGAGGCTGAAGAATTGGTTGTTCAGTGCGGTGAAGAGCAAGGGCGCGGTCTCGCCGCTGATGCGGGCCAGCGCCAGCAGCACACCCGTGACGACACCCGCGCGTGCCGCACGCAGCGTCACGAGCGTGGCCACCTTCCAGCGCGGTGCCCCGAGCGCAAAGGCCGCCTCGCGCAAGCCGCCAGGCACCAGGCGTAGCATGGTCTCGGTGGTGCGGACCACCACCGGCACCGCAATCAGGGACAACGCAAGGGTGCCCGCCCAGCCCGAAAACTGCTTGGTGGTGGCCACTGCGATCGCGTAGACGAACAGACCCAGGACGATCGAGGGCGCCGACAGCATGATGTCGGTGACGAAGCGGGTGAGGCTGGCCACCTTGCTGCCGTCGCCGTACTCGGCGAGGTACACGCCCGCCAGGATCCCCACTGGCGTGGAGACGAGCACGGCGAATCCCACCATCATCAGGCTGCCCACGATGGCATTGAGCAGGCCCCCTCCGGCGCTCCCTGGGGCCGGGGTGCTTTGGCTGAACAGGTTCCAGTCCAGGGCGGCAATCCCGTTCTTGAAGAGCACCGCCAGGATCCACAGCAGCACCACGAGCCCCAGGCCCATCGCCGCCATCGACAGCGTCAGCCCCACGGCGTTGCTGAGCTTGCGGCGCCGGTACAGGTCGGTGTTGAAGGTGTGTTGCATCAGCAGCTCCTCACAGGCCCTTGGCCTTCTCGGCGCGGGAAATCATCACCTTGGCCGCCGCGAGCACGAAGAAGGTGATCACGAACAGCAGGAAGCCCAGCGCGTAGAGCGTGGAGAGGTGGAAGTCCGCCGCCTCGCCGAATTCGTTGGCCAGCGTCGAGGCGATCGAGGTGCCAGGCGAGAAGAGCGAGGCCGACAGCCGCTGCGAGTTGCCGATCACGAATGTGACGGCCATCGTCTCGCCCAGCGCGCGCCCCAGGCCGAGCATGATCCCGCCCACCACGCCCTTTTGCGTGTAGGGCAGCACCACCTTGCGCACCACCTCCCAGGTGGTGCAGCCCAGCCCATAGGCCGACTCACGCAGGATTGGCGGGACGATCTCGAACACGTCGCGCATCACGGCCGCGATGAAGGGCAGCACCATGAAGGACAGCACGATGCCCGCAGCCAGGATCCCGATGCCGTTCATCGCACCGCCGAACAGCGAACCGATGAGCGGCATCTGCCCGAGCGTGGACTGCAGCGCGGGCTGCCCGTGCTCGGCGAACAGGGGGGCAAAGATGAACAGCCCGAACATCCCGTAGATGATGGAGGGGACGGCCGCCAGAAGTTCCACCGCCGTGCCCAGCGGGCGCCGCAGCCAGACCGGGCAGGTCTCGGTGAGGAACAGCGCGATGCCAAAGGACAGCGGCACGGCGATCAGCAACGCGATCGCCGAGCTCAGCAGCGTGCCGACGATCGCGATGGCGGCGCCGAATTCCTCGTTGATGATGTCCCACTCGACGCGCCACAGGAACTCGAAGCCGAACTTCTTGAACGACGGCCACGCGTTCAAGAACAGCGACACGATGATCGCCAGCAGCGCAGCCAGCACCAGCAGCGCGAAGAACTGCGTCGCCCGATGAAAGAGGACGTCGAGCCAGCGCTGGCGCCGCGCCACCGCCACCACGTCGGCGGAGTGCGCGGCATCTGCGGGGGAGGACGTCGACATCATGGCACCTGCTTCCATCGAGACACTCCCCGCATTTGACCAGTGTTCGGGACGAGCCGCCTCAGCGGGCGATCTGCGTCCAGACCCGCTGGCGGATCTGCGCGGTCAGCGCGTCGGGCAGCGGCACGTACTCGAGTTCGAGCGCCATCTGCTTGCCGTTCTTGAAGGCCCAGTCGAAGAACTTCAGGACTTCGTTGGAGGCGGCCTTGTCGGCCGGCGCCTTGTACATCAGGATGAACGAGGCGGTGCTGATGGGCCAGGAATCAGCGCCCTTGGCGTTCACGAGCGACACGCCCATCCCCGGCACGCTGAACCAGTCGGCGCCAGCGGCGGCCGCGGCGAAGGTCTTGTCGTCCGGGTCCACGTACTTGCCGTCGGCATTGAGCATGCGCATGTGCGGGATGTTGTTGCGCTTGGCGTAGGCATACTCGACGTAGCCGATCGAGCCCTTGATGCGCGAGACGTTGGCAGCGACGCCTTCGTTGCCCTTGCCGCCCACGGATGACGCCGCCGTCCACTTCACGGCCGCGCCCTTGCCCACCTTGTCGGCCCAGTCCTTGCTGACGACCGCCAGATAGTCCGTGAAGTTGAAGGTGGTGCCGGATCCGTCGGCCCGGTGCACGACGGTGATGGCCTGGTTCGGCAGCGGACGCCCGGGGTTCAGGGCGACGAGCTTGGGATCGTTCCAGTTCGTGATCGTGCCCATGTAGATCTCGGCCAGCACGGTGCCGTTGATGCGAACGTCTCCAGGCTTGAATCCCTCGAGGTTGAAGACCGGCACGGTGCCGCCGATCACGGCCGGGAACTGCACCATCCCGTCCTTGTCGAGGTCCGCTCCGGGCACCGGCGCGTCGGACGCGCCGAAGGCCACGGTCTTGGCGCGAATCTGGCGGATGCCGCCAGACGAGCCGATCGACTGGTAGTTCAGGCCCACGCCCGTCTCCTTCTTGTAGGCCTCGGCCCACTTGGCGTAGATCGGGAAGGGGAAGGTCGCACCGGCGCCGGTGATGTCGGCCGCCAGGGCGGTGCCCGAGAGGAACAGGCCGGCAAGGGTGGTGGCCGCGACGGACTTCAGGAAAAGACGCTTCATGACGGTCAGAGCCTCGTGAGGTTTGAAAGGGCAAGAGAGAACCTGCGGGCACTCTAGGAGCCCATCGTGAAAGTTGTGTGACAACGCTCACTGCCCGCGGTGGCCCAGGGGACGAGCCGGTCGTGCGGTCGCGGCGCAAGCGGCTTTCACCGTGTTGTCACAATCGAGCGTCAACCTCGCCGGATGGATCTCATCCTGTGGCGCCACGCCGACGCCCGCGAGCCCGAGCCGGGGCAGCCCGACGCTGACCGGCCGCTGACGCCGAAGGGAGAGCGCCAGGCTGCCCGCATGGCGCAGTGGCTGAACCGCCACCTGCCCAGCAACGCCCGCGTGCTGGCCAGCCCCGCCCTGCGCACGCGCCAGACGGCAGCCCACCTCGAGCACAAGCTTCGCCTGTGCCCGGACCTCGCTCCCGGCGCGAGCGTGGACGCCTTGCTGGGCGCAGCGCGCTGGCCGGACGCGCGGGAGGCGGTGGTGATCGTGGGCCACCAGGACACCCTGGGGCTCACCGCCGCCTGGCTGCTGGCGCAGAGCGTCGAGCCCTGGGCGGTGCGCAAAGGCGCCGTGTGGTGGCTGCGGCGGCG
>CAILKA010000589.1 GCA_903834645.1 uncultured beta proteobacterium | reverse complement strand
GGCTTGGCGTTCTTGGCCGCCACGACGGTGGCCAGCACCACCGTGCCCTCGATGTCGACCACCACCGCGCCGGTGGATTGGCGAGCGATCTCGCCGGTTTCCATCGTGACCCGGTGCGGGCCCCACTGGAAGGTCTTGGTCACTTTGTTGAACATGCTCATGGAAGGATCTCCGTGTCAGGACGCGCGCTCATGCGCGCCGGTTGGAAGGAGCCGTCGAGCCGTGGCAACAATGCCATTCCAGGGCGTCACCGCGGCCGGATCGGGCCGGCGGCGCCTTGGAATGACACAGCAGTTGCCGTGCGACAGCGGTCTCCCGCGGAAGGCGGGACCCGGTGACTCGAGGTTGTCGAAGCACGCGGGCCCGCCGGAGTTCACTTGCGCAGACCGAGCTTCTGGATCAGCGCGGTGTAGCGATCGGCGTCGCGGTCTTTCAGGTAGGCCAGCAGCCGCTTGCGCTGGTTGACCATCTTGAGCAGGCCGCGGCGGCCGTGGTGGTCCTTCAGGTGGGCCTTGAAGTGGGGCGTCAGCTGGTTGATGCGCGCGGTGAGCAGCGCAACCTGCACTTCGGGCGAGCCGGTGTCGGCAGTGCCGCGAGCGTGGGTTTGGACGACTTCGGCCTTCTGGGTCAGGGACAGGGTCATGCGAGTGTTCCGGTTCGTGAAAACCGCGCATGCCTGGATCACCCTGCAAGGTGAGACGGGCCGAACGGTTTCCGGTTGGACTTGCGAACGCGGGTGAAACCGACCCGCGCCGTGCGTTGAACCCCGCATTGTAGCCCACGCGTGCAGTGCGCCGGAGCAGCCGCGCGGGGCCGGGCGTGGCCCGGGGGCTCAGGCGAGCGCATCGGCCAGGCGCGCCAGCCCGGCGTCCAGCCGAGCCGGGTCACGCGAGGCAAAGCACCATCGCAGCCACCCCTCCCCCTCTGGCCCGAAGGCCGCTCCGGGCGCCAGGCCCAGCCCATGGCGCGCCACGAGTGCCTTGGCCAGCGCCAGCGAGTCAGGCTCGCCCTCGACCCGGAAGAAGGCATACATCCCGCCCGCCGGCCGCGCCACCTGCACGCGTGGCAGGCGCTGCAGCCCGTCGACCAGGCGATCGCGACACCCTCGCATGTGCTCGCGGATGCCCGGCACGATGGCGTCGGCCTGTGCGAGCGCGGCCAGGCCGCCACGCTGGACGAAGACAGGCGTGCACGAGGTGTTGAACTCGGCGAGCTTGCCCAGGGCCTCCAGACAGCCCGCGTGCACGCTGCCGGGCCCTTCCTGCGGCAGCACCATCCAGCCCAGGCGCCAGCCCGTCATCAGGAAGCTCTTGGAAAAGCTCTGAATGACCACCAACCGGTCCTCGGGGTCGGCCACGTCCAGGAAGCTCGGGGCAGCCGGGCCGGGTCCGAACCACAGCCGCTCGTAGACCTCGTCGGCCACGATCCAGGTGCCGGTGCGCCGGCAGTGCGCCAGCAGCGCGCGCTGCTCATCGGCCGTCAGGGTCCAGCCCGTGGGGTTGTTCGGGGCGTTGACGAGCAGCATGCGCGTGCGCGGGGTGACGGCCTCATGCAGCGCATCCAGGTCCAGGCTCCAGGTGCCCTCGCGCGCGCGCAGCGGCACGCGCCGCACGTGGGCACCCAGGATCAGCGGCTGCGCCGTCAGGTTGGGCCACACCGGGGTGATGGCGGCCACCTCGTCGCCCGGTCCGGCCAGCATCTGGCACGCCAGCATCAGGGCCGTGACGCCAGAGGAGGTGACGGCAACCCGCTCGGGCGCGAGCGGGCCGTGCAGCCCCGATGCGTAGTGCGCGATGGCCTCGCGCAGCTCGGGCAGGCCGAGGTTGTGGGCATAGAAGGTCTCGCCCGCCCCCAGCGAGGCCTGCGCCGCCTCTCGCACGGCGCCGGGCGTGACTTCGTCGCTCTCGCCGAACCAGAAGGCCAGCACGTCGGGCCGGCCCAGGCCGGCGTTGGCCACTTCGCGGATCTTCGAGCCGGGCAGTGTGCGGATGTCGTGTCGCATGCACCCGATTGTGCCGGCTGGAGCGTGCGTGCCCTTGCCGCCAGGGCCGGCCTCGCCCGCTTGACCCTTGTCAACTGGCCACGCCTTGAAATCCGCCTGCGCGCATGCATGTACGGTGCAAGACCGAAGCCGGCCGGTCGACCTGATCGATACAACTCCCGTTCAACCTGCCTTCATCAGGAGACTGCCATGTTCCTCGTTCCCGTCAGCCGCCGCACCCAGGAGTGGTCACGCCTGTTCGACGACATCGACCGCTTCTTCGGCTCCCCTGCCCCCACCTCTGCCGCCTCTGCTGCCTCTGCTGCCGCCACGGTCAGCCCGGCGCTGGACGTCACGGAATCCCCCAGCGCCTGGACGGTCAAGCTCGATCTGCCCGGCGTGGTCAAGGAGGATGTCAAGGTCGCCATCGATGGCAACCAGGTCAGCGTGCAGGCCCAGCCGCGCCAGGAGACCGAGCGCGGAGAGGGCGAGCGCATCGTCTACCGCGAGCGCACCGCGGGCAGCTACGCCCGGCGCTTCACGCTTCCGGCCGAGGTGGACCAGTCGCAGTCGGCGGCACGCCTGGACAACGGCGTGCTGACACTGACACTGGGCAAGCGCAGCGCCGCGGCCAGCGCGCAGCTCACCGTCAACTGATCCCGAGC
>CAILKA010000588.1 GCA_903834645.1 uncultured beta proteobacterium | reverse complement strand
GGACGCCCAGAAGAGCGGTTGCCTCATGAGGCGCTCCAGGGTGGCCGCAGCGGCTTCCATGAGCGCGCATTCAGCCACGCGGGCATCGCGATCCGGGTCCTTGATCACCGAGCACAGGCGCTCGATCACCGGCCGGCGCGCACGGTTGCGGCGCTGACCGAGCACATCGAGCAGCGCCACCCGGCGCGAGAGTTCCGCATGCGCCGGCTCGATGCCGTCTTCGGGGTTCAGCGCCTGCTGACGCGAGGTGACCACGATGTGGTGTCGGGCCCAGTGCCGCGGGTTGGCCGCGAGGCTGACTTCGCGGGTGGCCAGCGGCCAGTCGACCAGCGAGCTCACATTCAGGTCCAGGCAGAGGAACTCCCGCAGGCCCAGCGGCAGCGAACTGAGCCGCGACATCAGCCAGCCGCCACGGTGCCGGTGCGCCGAGACGAAGAGCGGCAGCACCCGGATCCGCGCGTCGGTCTGCAGTTGGCGGAGCAGCCGCGCGAACCGCCAGCGGCCCAGGAAGAAGATCGCCTCGAGATTGTGGTGGCCCAGGAAGCTGACCAGCGCCGGACCTGCCGAACCTTCCCCGATCTGCAACTGCAGCAGGCGACCCGCCAGCCGGGTCTGCTGGCCGCCAATCGCGCCGGTGGTGCCGGCGGCCATGAAGCGGACCGGATAGTCGCAGGTGTCGAGGAGCACGCCGTACACCGGCGGAGGGGCCGGATGCCGCTGCGGATCGTCGGCCGACGCCTGCCAGCGCCGGCGCGTGGCGGTGGACGGGGAGGGCCACCGGATGATCTGGATCAGGAACGAGTCGCTGGGCTGCCGGCGGTCGATGCGGGCCAGCGCGGCCAGCAGGAAGGGATGGCAGGCGGTCGGGGGACGGTACAGCACCCACTGCGCCGAGGCGTCGGGCGGCCCGTCGAATACCGCCTGGAGATCGCCGGGCGTGGCCACCGACGCGCCGTACAGGGACGCCAGCAGGGCGAGGTATCTCTCGATGAAGTCGGACTTCTGCATCGGTCCGGCGGCCTGACCGGGATCGAGCGGCTCGGCGCAGCGGCAAGCCCATTCCTGCCACTGCGAGAAGGTCATGGCCCGCAGCAGCTTGCGCAGCGTGCCGGGGCCGTCGAGCCAGGCCCGATGCCGTGCCGCGATGTTGCCGTACAGGAATCCGTCGTGATTGCCGGGCAGCATGATGAACGGCCTGCACGGTCCGATGCTGCCGGCCGCCTTGGCGGCAAGGAGGGTCTGCTCGAACCGGCGCCATTCCGCAAGACAGGAGGTGTTGGTGGCATCGCCCATGTGCACCACCGGCGGCTTGTTGCCGCGGCCGGGCGCGGCACCCGGCGGCACCCGATGCGTCAGTGATTCCTCGAGCAGGAGTTCACCGAAGAGGCTGGTGAGGGCGGGGCGGCTGGAGGGTTCGGACCAGCGATCGAACAGGTTGCTGGTGGAGTCAGGGTCGCCGAAGGCGTGCTGGAGCTGGTCATCGCCAAGCAGCAGCAGGCCCCCGGTGATCGCTCGGCCGCCGTAGACGCGGGGCGCATGGGTGCTGAACTGCGTCCATTCCGGCGGCTGGCGCCAGCCACGCCTGAAGAGCGCAGGCAACACCCATTCCAGCGCCCGCGCCCCACCGATCGCGATCCGCGCCAGGAGCCCGCTGACGCCCGCCTCGGTGACCCAGGCTCTGGCCACGAGCGCCAGAATGCCCAGGACCCGCCCGATGGCGGCCTGGGAACCGAACACCAGCCCGAGCAGCGCCTGAAGCACAATCCCGCCGGCTCAGGGCACAGCGACCAGGCCGGCGCAGGCGCGCATTTCCGTGGGCGTCAGCCAGTAGGGCGCCAGGGCCCAGCGGGCGGGATCGGGACGGGTCAGCGCCTGGCCCCCGCTGACCGCCTGCAGCGCCGCGAAGCAGAGCTTGGTGCAATAGAAGTCGTCGGTCGTATCCAGGGGACTGGCCCAGTCGAAGGGCCGATTGATCCACTGCTGCGCATGCCGGGCCGCCTCGGCGCCCCAGCCCCTGGGGCGGCGGTGGATCACCTGGTAGCCGGTGTACTCCGCCAGCCATTTCCCGGATT
>CAILKA010000587.1 GCA_903834645.1 uncultured beta proteobacterium | reverse complement strand
CGCATCCTGCCGGCCATCGAGTTGTTGGAGCGGCAGCTCGAGGTCGTGAACGTCGACGCCGGCAACGACTACCGCCAGCGGGTGCTCGAGCATGTCCAGACCTACCACTGGCCGCTGGATGCACAGGCCGAGGCGCGGCTCGGCCAGGCTTTTGCCCAGCTCGCCGACGCGCGCGAGGAGGAGCATCCCTCGCTGGCGATCGAGCAGCGGACCGTACCGGCCAGGCGCCGTGCCGGCGGCGTCGTGTGGTTCGACTTCAAGGCACTGTGCGGCGGTCCGCGTTCGCACCATGACTACCTCGAGATCGCCTCGCGCTTCCACACCGTGCTGCTGTCGGGCGTGCCCCGCATGTCGCCTCGCCTGGCGAGCGAAGCACGGCGCTTCACCTGGCTGGTCGACGTGCTCTACGACCGCCGGGTGAGGCTGGTCTTATCGGCACAGTGCCCGGCCGAGGAACTGTACGTAGAAGGGCCGCTGGCGCACGAGTTTCCGCGCACCGTCTCCCGGCTGCAGGAGATGCAGTCGGGCGCTTTCCTGTCGAGTGGCCGGCGCGAGGTCGACACGCGCCTGACCTGAGCGCCGATCGCGGGCTCCCGTCGGGCCTATAGGGGCTCGACGCGCACCACCGCCAGCGAGAGGTTGTCGCCACCGCCGCGGGCACGCTGGCGCGCCCGGCCTATGAGGATCTCGCAGGCCTCGCGCGGGGTGGCGAGATGAACCGTCGCCCCGAGCTCACGCTCGCTGAAGTATCCCCATAGCCCGTCGCTGCCGGCCAACAGCGTGTCACCCACATTCAGGGCGCCGAGTTCGTGGATTGCCACGGGGGGATCCTGTGTTGCGCCAAGGCAGCCGGTCAGCAGGTTGGACTGCGGGTGGCTGCGGGCAGCCTCTTCGGTGAGCTTGCCTTGCGCGATGAGCTGCTGCACATAGGAGTGGTCGAGGCTGCGCCAGGCCATCGACCCGGCCCGGAAGTGGTACACCCGTGAGTCTCCGGCGTGCACCGCCCAGCACACGGGTCCGGGCAGGATGAGGAAGGCCGCCAGGGTGCTGTGGGGCTCCTCCTCGGAGGAGATCGCCGTCAGCTTGATCATCAGGTGAGACTCGCTCACCAGCTGAAACAGCAGCTGAGCCGGATCGTCGGATTCGGGCATGAAGCGCTCGAAGATCTGGCCGCAGGTCAGCAAGACCTGGTCGGCCGCCTTTCGTCCGCCACTCTTTCCGCCCATGCCGTCGGCCACGATCGCGAGCAGGCAGGCTGGCACACGCGGGTGGCGCAGGATCGCGACTTGATCCTGCTGGTAGGGGCGGTCGCCCTGGTGTGTGCCCGTGGCAGCGGACAGCCGGAACTTCTTCAGTGCGGCGCTCATGACCCGGCACTATAAACTCCGCCCACGGTTGCGCGCGAGGCGCCAGCCGGGGCCGCACCACGAGATGGAATACAACCTGCACTCTCCGGCCCGCGAGCTCATCGAACTGCGCATGGCGCACGCGGACCTGGACCTGCTCATCGACGCCGCCGGCCCGGGCGGGACGGTCGACGAGCTGACGCTGCGGCGCCTGAAGAAGCGGCGTCTGCAACTGAGAGACCGGATGGCCTGCCTGGAGCGGTTGCTCGAACCGCCCGAGCCGGCCTGAGCGCAGCCATGGAGCTGACCGACGCGGTGGATGCCGCCTTCCTGCCCGGCGGACCCATCGCACGTGCGGAGCCGGGCTTCCGGCCGCGCGAGGCTCAGCAACGCATGGCCCGTTTCGTCGCCGAGGCGATCGAGGCTCGCAGCGTGCTGGTGGCCGAGGCCGGCACGGGAGTGGGCAAGACCTTTGCCTATCTGGTGCCTCTGCTGGTCTCGGGCAAGCGCGCGCTGGTGAGCACCGCGACGAAGAGCCTGCAGGACCAACTCTTCCTGCGTGACCTGCCAAGGCTCGTGAGCGCGCTTGGCCTGCCCGCTCGCCTGGCCCTCCTCAAGGGGCGCTCGAGCTACCTGTGCCTTTATCGACTGGGACAGGCACGCAACCGTGCGCAGTGGACGGATCGCGCATCGCTGGCGTTGCTGGGGCGCATCGAGTCATGGGCTGCGCAGACCGTCACCGGTGACATCGCGGAGATGCCTGGGCTGGACGATGCTTCGCCTGTGGTGCCGATCATCACCTCCACGCGCGAGAACTGCCTCGGAGGCGAGTGTCCGGATTTCGCGCGCTGCCACGTGGTGCGCGCACGTCGCGAGGCGATGGCGGCTGATCTGGTGGTGGTCAACCATCACCTGTTCTTTGCCGACCTGACGCTACGCGAGACGGGGATGGCCGAACTCCTGCCCACTGTCGATACGGCGGTGTTCGATGAGGCGCATCAGCTGGTCGAGGCCGGGCTCGGTTTCCTGGGCACGACGCTGGGCACGGCGCAGCTTATCGATCTGGGGCGTGACCTCCTGGCAACTGGCTTGCGCGAGGCCCGAGGGCTTCGTCCGTGGGGCGAGCTGGCTGCGCTGCTCGAGCACAGCGGTCGTGACCTGCGGCTGGCGTTGGGCGCCGGGGATCGCGCAGGTGGTCCGGCCGTGCGGCTGCCGTGGCGAGAGGTCGAGGCGCGTGCGGGCGTTGTGGCGGCCCTGGAGGGCGTGGAACGTGCCGTCGTGGAGGTTCGGGGAGCGCTGGAGGCTGTGCTCGATCTGCACCCTGAGTTGCGGCGCCTGGACGAGCGAGTGCAAGGGGTGCAGGCAGCCTGCGCCGGCTTTCGACAAGACTGCGGATCCGATCGCGTCAGGTGGGTGGAACTGGGAGGGTCGGCGGCTCGCTTCGTCGATTCGCCCCTGGACATCGCCAAGGTCTTGTCGGAGCAACGAGCTCGCGTTCGCCAGGCCTGGGTCTTCACGTCTGCGACGCTGGGCGATGACGAAGAGCTCGGCTGGTTCGTCTCGCGCACCGGCCTGCGCGAAGCCACAGTGCTGCGCGTGGGCAGCCCCTTCGACTATGGCACGCAGGCCAGGTTGTGGGTGCCGCAGCCCTTTGCCCGGCCTTCCGCCCCCGAGCATCCGGCCGAAGTTGCCCAGGTCGCGGCGCAGTGCGCGCGGCTGCTGGGCGGGCGTACCTTCGTGCTGACCACGACGCTGCGCGTGCTGCCGCTGATTGCGCGTCTCGTGCGGGAGGCACTGGCGCAGGTGCAGCCCCCGATCGAGGTCCTGGTCCAGGGCGAGCAGCCTCGCCGTGCCTTGATGCAGCGCTTCGGTGCCGGCCGAGGCCGGGTGCTGCTGGGATCGCAAAGCTTTTGGGAGGGCATCGATGTGCCCGGGGACGCCTTGCAATGCGTCCTGATCGACAAGCTGCCCTTTCCGCCACCTAACGACCCGCTCGTGGAAGCGCGTGGCAGGCAGGTGCAGTCGCGCGGTGGCGATGCGTTCCAGGAGGTCTTCGTCGCGGAAGCGGCGGTGGCTCTCAAGCAAGGCGGCGGTCGTCTGATCCGCACCGAACAAGACGAGGGCCTGCTGGTGGTTTGTGACCCGCGCCTGGTTCGCATGGGCTATGGACGGCGGCTGCTGGCAGCCCTGCCGGCGATGCGCCTGCTGCATGACGAGCAAGATGCGCACGCATGGCTGCAGACGCTGGCTGCGCGCCACGAGCCGGGATGACCCGATTGCCCTGCGGCCGGAGGTGCGCGCGCCAGCCGCGCCCCCCTAGGCGCTTGGGCGCGGCTTCACCAGATTCGCCACCAGGGACGGGATCCAGGCGCCTGCGTGGCCGATGCGAGGAAGCGGCTACGGGGGAAGTTGGTGCGCAGCACGCGCTGCGCACCGTCGCGCAGTTCGTTCAAGCCCAGCCGGTCATAGCTGTCTGCCATGATGGCGAGGCCTTCTTCGGCAGCCGGAGCACGATCGAACTCCGTGACAGCCTGGCGTGCGCGATTGGCCGCGGCGAGGTAGGCGCCACGCCTGAAGTAATAGCGCGCCACGCTCACCTCGTGCTCGGCCAGCGCGTTGACGATGTAGTCCATGCGCAGGCGGGCATCCTCTGCATAGCGCGAGGACGGGTACTGTGTGACAAGCTGGTTGAAGGACTGCCAGGCGTCCCGCGAGGCCCGCTGGTCTCGCTCGGCAACCGACTGGCCCGACAGCCTGCCAAGCAGCCCCGTGCCGTCGCTGAAGTTCATCAGGCCGCGCAAGTAGAGGGCGTAGTCGAAGGCCGGGCTCGACGGATGCATCTTGATGAAGCGGTCGACGGTGGCCAGCGCAGTGGTGCGCTCGGCCGATCTCCACTGCGCGTACGCCATGTCGAGCAGGGCTTGCTGCCCGAGCAGGGTGCCGGTAGCCCGTGCGTCGATTCGTTCGAGGGTCTTGATCGCCCGATCCCAGGCGCCGCCCGCCAGATCGGACTTCGCCTCTGCATACAATTTCTCGAGGTTCTCCCCGCCGGCCGTGTCACGGTCCCGGGTGGTTCCACAGCCGGCCAGCACGAGCGCGGCCACGAAGCCCGCGGCGGCATGCCGCCATGAGCTCTTCAAACCAGGTGGGCTGCTGCAGCCCGGGTCGACTTGACGCATCCGACTGATTATAGGGAGCCCCTCTCGCCCGCGCCCGATGACGCCAGCTTCGAACCCGAGGCTCCGTCGAGCGAGGCGGGATCCGATTGGCGGGAGGTGCTGGCGGACGCGGCCTCGCACGGGGAGCGGCTGGACCGGGCCCTGACGGCAGTTGCACCCGAGTTCTCTCGCAGCTACTTGCAACAGCTCATCGAGGGCGGGCACGTCGAGTTGGGCGGGCGCGTCGTAAGAACGCCGGCGCATCGCGTACGCGCCGGGGATCACCTGCGCATCGAGCTGGTCCCCACGCAGCAATCCCGGGCCTTCAAGCCCGAGCCCGTGGCGCTGGACATCGTGCACGAGGACGAACACGTCTATGTGATCGACAAGCGCGTCGGACTGGTCGTCCACCCCGGTGCGGGAAACTGGTCGGGGACGCTGCTCAACGGGCTGCTCCACCGCGACCCGACCAGCAGCCAGCTGCCGCGCGCCGGGATCGTGCATCGCCTGGACAAGGACACCTCGGGCCTGATGGTCGTGGGGCGCTCGCTGCCAGCGGTCACGGCGCTCGTGCGCGCCATCGCGGCACGGGAGGTGCAGCGTGAGTATCTGGCTCTGGTGCATGGTGAGTGGCCGGCTTCGGAGCGGATCGAGGCGCCCGTCGGGCGCGACCCCGTGTCCCGGGTGCGCATGGCGGTGGTGCCTGGCGGGCGGCCCGCCCGCACGGATGTCGAACTGCTGGCCACAGGGGCAGGCGCCAGCGCCCTGCGCTGCCACCTGCACACAGGCCGTACCCACCAGATCCGCGTCCATGTGTCGTATCGGGCGCACCCGCTCCTGGCGGATGCGCTCTACGGCGGCAGGCCGGCTCTCGGCCTGACGCGCCAGGCGCTGCATGCTCATCGCTTGGCCTTCAGGCACCCGGCAAGCGGGGAGGTGATGACCTTCTGCCGACCTGTGCCGGCTGATATGGCACCAGCGTGGCAGCAGGTGGCCGGTGCGTGAGCGGCTGACATGCCAGCGGCCGTGGCGGGCTACAATAGGGGTCCCGCTAACCTGCGAGCCCGTTGAAGCAACGAGGCCGGTGCCCCGCAAGGTGCCGTGTGGTGACCGGGCAGCCCAGGGGCGATTGCCCGGGCGGACGCCAACTGCCGCAGGTGCGTAGGCGCGAAGGTGGTGGTCCGGTGGCGGGCCCCGCGCCTGTACCCGCCTACCCATGAATCCATCCAGGCCTTCCAGCGCCGTGCCGGAGGCAATCCAAGGGTTCCGATGAACACTGTCGAGGCCAAGATCGTCCTCGAGACCGCATTGATCTGCGCAGCCGCCCCGCTGCCGCTGCGGGAGTTGCGGCAGCTCTTCGACGATCAGATCGGCCCGGACACCATCCGCCTGCTGCTCGACGAGCTCGCGCGGGACTGGCAGGGCAGGGGAGTCGAGCTGGCGTGCCTGGCCAGCGGCTGGCGCTTCCAGAGCCGTCCCCCGATGCGCGTGTATCTCGATCGCCTCAACCCGGAGAAGCCGCCCCGCTACTCGCGCGCCGTTCTCGAGACTCTGGCCATCATTGCCTACCGTCAACCCGTGACGCGCGGCGACATCGAGGAGATCCGGGGCGTGACCGTGACCACCCAGATCGTCAAGCAGCTGGAAGACCGCGGCTGGATCGAGGCCATCGGCTTTCGTGATTCACCCGGTCGTCCAGCGTTGTACGCCACCACCCGCCAGTTCCTGGATGACCTGGGCCTGCGCAGCCTGGGGGAATTGCCCGCACTCGATGCGCCGGGCGAGCGCCAGCCGGATGCTGATGCCGATGCATCGGTGGCGGGCGCGGCTACGCACGCGCTGCAGGCCGCGCTGGAGTGGTCGTCGGTGAGCCTATCGACGGTCGAGGATCTGCCTTCCAGCGGCCAGGAGCCTGGCCTGCCGGCGGAAGTGGCGGGTCTCGCTGCGTCCGATAACCTAGTCCCCGAGCACGCGTCGATGTCGTCGCTCCCGGGGTCGACCCCTCCCGAGCCGGGTCGCCCCGAGCCGATCCCGTCCGAGCAGTCTCCCTCTGAGGAGCCCCCCCATGATGAGCGCTGACGAACCCGATACCCACGACGATCCCCCCGAGTCGGGGCAACCGAGCGACGCAGGTGCACCGCGTCCGCCGCGCCGCCGTCGGGCGCCCCGCACGGCTGCTCCTGTGCTGGCACCGCCCGCTGAGGGTGCCGTGCCACAGGACGCAGGTGAGCGCGCGGATTCCACCGCCGTGCCGGCTGATTCGTCGGAGGAGGTCTCAGGTGCGGGCGGTCCGTCCGAGCCGCGTGAGGCTGCAGGCGAGGAGGGCCCGCCAGATGGCCGGCGACGCCGCCGCAACCGGCGTCGGGGCCGACGCACCCGTGAGGGGGCAGCGGAGACGGGCGTCGAGGCGGCGGTTGAGCCGGCCGGGACGTCGTTGCCGTTGGACGGGGATCCGGACGCACTGTTCGAGGACGTGCGGTCGGGAGCCTACGACACCGATTGGGAAGGCGCGGGCGCCGAGCCGGGCACGGGTGCCACGGCGGTGGCCGAAGCGCTCGAGGGGGCACCTTCTGGCGCGGGTCCGGCCGCTGCCGAGCAGGGCGACCTTGCGGGCGCGCAGCTGGTTCAGCAGGAGCCCATGTCCGGCGAGGGCGACCCGTCGATGTCGCAGCAGCGTCGCCCTGCCCACGAGGGCGCACCTGGCCCATCGATAGCCGCCGGCGCGCCGGCATCGCCAGCGCGCCGGGTGCTCGAGGCGGAGCCGGATGCCCCCAAGCTGCACAAGGTTCTGGCCCAGTCCGGGCTGGGATCGCGGCGTGACCTCGAGCAGATGATCCTGGATGGTCGGGTGACCGTGAACGGCGAGCCCGCGCACACGGGCCAGCGGGTGCTGCAGGGCGATCGCGTGGCCATCGACGGCAAGCCTGTCAGGTTGCGGATCGCGCCCGTCACCGCGCGTGTGCTTGCGTATCACAAGCCCGTGGGCGAAGTGGTGACCCACGACGATCCCCAGGCCCGCCCGACGGTGTTCCGCCGCCTGCCGCGCCTGCCCCACGGGAAATGGCAGTCAGTCGGCCGGCTTGACATCAATACCGAGGGGCTGCTGCTCTTCACCAATTCGGGCGACCTGGCCAACCGGCTCATGCACCCGCGATTCGGCGTGGAGCGCGAGTACGCGGTGCGCGTGCTTGGCCTGCTGTCCGACGAGGGTCGGCAGCGGTTGCTCGAGGGGGTGGAAATCGAGGGCCAGAAGGCCGCGTTCCTGAGCATCGTCGACGGGGGTGGAGAGGGGGCGAACCACTGGTACCGCGTCGTCATCGCCGAGGGGCGTAACCGAGAGGTGCGCAAGCTCTTCGAGACCGCCGGGCACGCCGTCAGCCGACTTATCCGCATCCGCTACGGCTCGGTGGTGCTCCCGCGCGGACTCAAGCGCGGTGCCTGGGTGGATCTCAGTCCGGATGATGTGAAGGTGCTTCGCGAGGCCACCGGCATGGCACGGCCAGCCCAGCCGGGCTCGTCGCCTTCGGGGGGCCAGCCGCGGGCGCAGGCTCGGGGTGAGGGTAGGGAAGGCCGAGAGGGTCGGGAGAACCGCGAGAACCGTGAGGGTCGCCGCGGACGTCGCGGCCGTCGCGGCGCCGACGGCGGCCCTGCACCGCTGGCTGGCGCAGCAGGCGGGGCTCAGGCGGGATTCGAGGGCGACGAAGACGACAACACGGGCCCGATTCCGAATCCGCTCGTCCAGACCTATGACAGGCGAGCGCTGGCACAGGGGCGCAAGGTGCGCGAGTACGGGGACGACGGCCCGATCCCGAACCCTCTGATGCAGACCTATGACCGGCGCGCCATTCAGGCCGAGAAGCAGACTCGGCGCGAGATTGACGAAGACGGCCCGATCCCGAACCCGCTTGTGCAGACCTACGATCGCCGCTTTGCGCAACCGGGTGCCAAGCCCGGCGGCGGGCGAGGCGGCGGGACGGGTGGGGGCAAGCCCGGCGGCAAACCCGGCAGTGCCCGCCGCGGAAAGCCCGGCAAGGGGCCGGGTGCGGGGCAGGGTGGCGAGCGCCAGCCCGATCCGATGCGCACGGCGGTGGGTTACATCGGTGGGGATGCCCTGCTGCGAAAGGGCGGCGGCGGCAAAGGCGGCCGCCGCGGTGGCAAGCGCTGAGTGACCTTCCAAGGAAGCCCCTCCCCGCGGCCGCCCTAGAATGCTGGGTTGATTTTCCAATTCTCCAGGAGTCCTTTTCAAATGGCCGTCGAACGCACGCTCTCGATCATCAAGCCCGACGCAGTGGCCAAGAACGTCATCGGGCAGATCTACAGCCGCTTCGAGGCGGCTGGTTTGCGCATTGCGGGAGCCCGCATGATGTGGCTGTCGCAGGCGGAGGCCGAGGCCTTCTACGCCGTGCACAAGGCCAGGCCGTTCTTCGCTGACTTGGTGAAGTTCATGATCTCGGGCCCCGTGATGGTGCAGGTGCTCGAGGGTGAGGGTGCGATCGCCCGCAACCGCGAACTGATGGGCGCCACCGATCCGCGCAAGGCGGAGAAGGGGACGATCCGCGCGGATTTCGCAGACAGCATCGACGCCAACGCGGTGCACGGCTCGGACGGGGCCGACACCGCTGCGGCCGAGATTGCGTTCTTCTTCCCAGGCATGAGCCTGTACAGCCGCTGACGGCGGCGCCCGCGCCCGTGGTCAACCTGCTCGATTTCGATCTGGAAGGGCTGGTGACCCACTGCGCGGCAATGGGCGAGAAGCGTTTTCGGGCGGTGCAGCTGCACCGCTGGATCCACCAGAAGGGGGAGTCCTGCTTCGAGCGGATGTCCGACCTGGCCCGGCCGTTGCGCCAGAAGCTGGCCGCGAGTGCTGCCGTCAAGGCCCTGGAGCCCATTGCCGAGCAATTGTCGGCTGACGGGACAGTGAAGTGGCTGTTCGACGTCGGCGCTGGCAACGCGGTGGAGACGGTCTTCATCCCGGAGGCTGACCGGGGCACGCTTTGCATCAGCTCCCAGGCTGGTTGTGCGATCGGCTGCCGCTTTTGCTCCACCGGGCACCAGGGCTTCAGCCGTAACCTGACGACAGGCGAGATCGTCGCGCAGCTCTGGCACGCCGAACATCGCCTGCGACAACGGCTGGGCTTGCCGGCGGGCGCTCGCGCGATCGACAACGTCGTGATGATGGGAATGGGCGAGCCGCTTCAGAACTACAGTGCGCTCGTGCCAGCTCTGCGCACGATGCTCGACGATCACGGCTACGGCCTGTCCCGAAGGCGCGTGACGGTCTCCACCTCCGGCGTGGTGCCGATGATCGATCGCCTGTCCGAGGATTGCCCTGTGGCCCTGGCGGTCTCGCTGCACGCACCCGACGACACCCTGCGCGACGAGCTCGTGCCGCTCAACCGCAAGTACCCGCTGAGAGAGCTGCTCGGCGCCTGCCGGCGCTACCTGCGTCGCGCCCCGCGAGACTTCATCACGTTCGAGTACTGCATGCTCGACGGCGTCAACGACTCCCCCGAGCAGGCGCGGGGCCTCGTGAGTCTGATTCGCGGTGAGACGAGCGCCTCTTCCGAGCCTGTGGCCTGCAAGGTGAACCTGATTCCCTTCAACCCCTTTCCCGCCTCCGGACTCAAGCGCTCGCCAGCCTCGCGCGTGCAGGTCTTCGCGCAGGTGGTGTCCGAGGCGGGGATCGTCACGACGGTGCGCAAGACGCGGGGTGATGACATCGATGCTGCGTGCGGCCAGCTGGCTGGCGAGGTTCAGGACCGCACCGATGTGCAGACGCGGCTGAGTCGTGTTCCGGTGCGCGTGGTG
Source organism: uncultured beta proteobacterium (assembly GCA_903834645.1). Classification (GTDB taxonomy): domain Bacteria; phylum Pseudomonadota; class Gammaproteobacteria; order Burkholderiales; family Burkholderiaceae_C; genus Rubrivivax. Next base: position 2,596 of record CAILKA010000587.1, on the reverse strand, counting down.
GCGGGCGCCGGAGTCTCGTCGTGATGCTGCTCGCACGGGCCGCCATGCTTGCGCTGGTGGCACTCGTGTCCGCCTGCACTCACCCGCCCGGAGCGTCCGATCGCGATCTGCCCACGCTTTCCGACCTGAGCGAAGCCGAGCGCCTGGCCAGGGTCCGCCTGGAGCTCGCAGGGGCCTACTTCGGGCGTGGCCAGAACGCCGTGGCGCTCGACGAGATCAAGCTCGCGCTGGCGGCCAAGCCGGACCTGCCGGAGGCCCTGAACCTGCGTGGCCTGATCTACGCGGCAATGGGGGAGGCGCGCCTGGCCGAGGAGAGCTTCAGGCGGGCGCAGCAAATCTCACCGCGTGATGCGGACATGCTGCACAACTATGCCTGGTTCCTGTGCAACCAGTCCCGCTTTGCGGAGGCCGATGTCGTGTTCCGGCAGGTGCTGGCCTTGCCCGCGCAGCGCGAGCCCACGCGCACCCGGCTGGCCTGGGGCGTATGTCTGGCGCGTGCCGGCCAGCTCGCGCAGGCCGAGCAGGTGCTGACGGCAGCCTTCGAGGCCGACCCCGGCAACCTGGCGTCGGCGCTGAACCTCTCGGATGTGTTGTATCGCCAAGGCGAATGGGACCGCGCGCGTTTTTACCTGAGACGCGTGCACGCTCAGCCTGACCAGGCCAGTCCACAGTCCTTGTGGCTGGCCACCCGGGTGGAACACCGCAGCGGCAATCTGACGGCGCGTGATCGGCTCGGGCAGGAGCTGGCCAGGCGCTTCCCCCAGTCGCGCGAGGCCTTGCTCTGGGAGAAGGGGCGATTCGATGAGTGAGGTGACCGCAACGCAGCCTCCGCCGGAGCCAACCGCCGGTGCCCTGTTGCGCCAGGCACGCCAGGCGCGTGGCCTGCACCTGATGGCTTTGTCGGCTTCCCTGAAGGTTGCCCCGGGTCGGCTGGAGGCCATGGAGGAGGACCGCTGGCACGATCTCCCTGACGCGGCCTACGCGCGCGCGCTGGCCCACACCGTCAGCCGCGCTCTGGGCATCGACCCGCAGCCCGTGTTGAGCAGCCTGCCGGCAGCCTCGCAGCCGAGGCTGGAGACACTGGATGAGGGTCTCGACGAGCCTTTCCGTGAAACACCCTCGGCCTTCGGCAGCTTCCCGCGCCGTTACCGATGGACGGTCGTCGGCCTGGGCCTCATCCTGGCCCCGGCGTTGTGGTGGTGGCTGGGTGGCAAGCCGGCGCCCCAGTGGGCGGGCTTGCCGGGAGGGGTATCGGAGCCTTCGGCAGCGACATCCCACTCTGGCACGCCGTCCGCCAGCAACGGGCCGGCAGCGGCTTTCCCGGCGCCGCCGCTTGTCGCGGCTGGCGTGCAGCCGCCCGCCGATGCTCCCCGGCCGCCCGGCTCGACGCCTGGCACCGCAGGCGTGAGCGTGAACGCCAGTGGAGCGTCGGTTGAATCGAACGCCGGGCTTCGGATCATGGCGACCCAGGCTTCCTGGATCGAGTTGCGCGAGCCACAGGGGCAGGTCCGCCTGTCCCGGCTGCTCGGCGCCGGCGAAACCGTTGAACTGCCTCTGGCGGTTCCGGTGAGCCTGACAGTGGGCAACGCTGCGGCCACCGGCGTCTGGGTCAACGGCCAGCCCATCGACCTGATCGGCTCCACGCGAGAGAATGTGGCGCGGATCGAACTTCGCTGAACGGGCCCTACCCATGGATGCTGTGACTCCTTTCATCGAACCGGCTGCGCCGAGCCTTCGGCGATCCCTCCAGGTTCCGGTTGCCTGGGGCTCGCGCGTCGTGACCATGGGCGGAGACGCCCCCGTGCGCGTGCAGTCGATGACCAACACCGACACGGTGAACGTCATCGAGACCGCGATCCAGGTCAAGGAACTGGCGCAGGCCGGTTCGGAGGTGGTGCGCATCACGGTGAACACTCCCGAGGCGGCACAAGCCGTGCCGCACATCCGCGAGCAGCTCGACCGCATGGGCATCGACGTGCCGCTGGTCGGCGACTTTCACTACAACGGCCACACGCTGCTCACCCAGTACCCAGCCTGTGCCGAGACGCTCAGCAAGTACCGCATCAACCCTGGCAACGTGGGCAAGGGACGCAAGCGCGACCTGCAGTTCGCGCAGATGATCGAAGTCGCGATGCGGCACGACAAGCCGGTGCGCATCGGCGTGAACTGGGGCAGCCTCGACCAGGAGCTGCTCGCGTCGATGATGGACGAGAACGCCGCGCGTGCCGTCCCCTGGAACGCCAAGCAGGTCATGTACCAGGCCCTGGTGCAGTCGGCCCTGCAGTCTGCCCAGGAGGCGCGTGATCTCGGCCTGCGGGCCGACCGCCTCATCCTGAGCTGCAAGGTCAGCGGTGTGCAGGACCTGATCACGGTTTACCGCGAGCTTGCCCGCCGCTGCGAGTACGCGCTGCATCTGGGCCTGACCGAGGCTGGCATGGCCACGAAGGGAACGGTCGCCTCGGCGACGGCGTTGGCCGTGCTGCTGCAGGAGGGCATTGGCGACACGATCCGTGTGAGCCTGACGCCTCAGCCTGGGGAGTCACGCACGCAGGAGGTGCTGGTCGCGCTCGAGATCCTGCAGTCGCTCGGCCTGCGT
>CAILKA010000586.1 GCA_903834645.1 uncultured beta proteobacterium | reverse complement strand
GTGGCCCTCTTCGGTGCGGAAATCCTCGATGCCATCGAGCAGCTGCGTGTGTCCGCGTGCGCGCACCTCGGCGTAGCCGAACTCCCGCTGGTCACTCCACTGGACGGCGCCTCCGAGCTGCACCGCCATGGTCTGCATGCCGTAACAGATGCCGAGCACGGGAACCCCAATTTCCCAGGCCGCCTGCGGCGCACGCAGCTGGTGATCCTCATAGGTGCTCGCGTGGCTGCCCGACAGGATGATCCCCTTGGGGCCGAAGCTGCGAATGAAGTCGTCCGACACGTCGTTCGGATGGATCTCGCAATAGACACGCGCCTCGCGCACGCGGCGCGCGATCAGCTGCGTCACCTGGGAACCGAAGTCAAGGATCAGGATCTTGTCGTGCATGGCGCCTCAGCGAGCGGAATGGGAGCGGAAGTGCAGCCAGGCCAGCAGCAGCGCCGCCGCCTGCAGCACCGCGCCGAAGTACAAGGGGGCGCCGATGCGCCAGTAGCCAGGAGGCAGATGCGAAACGGACATCAGGATCGGCCCCGTGAGCACGGGCGCGATGACAGCCGTGAGGCTGTTGATCGAGCTCACGGACCCCAGGGTGCGCCCCTGCTCGTCCGCGCCGGCCGCCCCGGACACGATGCTTTGCAGGGAGGCCGTCACGGCAAAGCCCAGCACGTTCAGGAAAATGACGGCGTACATGACCCAGCCTGCCCAGGCCGCTCCCCAGGCGGCGTAGGCCAGCGTCGAAGACAGCAGGCCCATCACGGCGAGCTGCCGCGGCGGCAGGCGCTTGAGCAGCAGGCGCAGGAGCCCTCCCTGGACCAGCACCGACATGACGCCCACCGCTGCCAGCGACCATCCGTTGTCCTGCGCCGTCCAGCCAAACTTGAAGCTGGTGTACAGGACCCACACGTTGTAGAGCACGCCCTGCGCGAGCCCGGCGCAGGCGATCACGGCCACTATCGTCCCCACCCCTTCCAGGCGGGCAAGCGCGCGCAAGGAGGCCACAGGATTGACTGCCCGCCAGGAGAAGGCGCGCCGGCGCTCGGGCGGCAGCGACTCGGGCAGCACGAACCAGCCATACGCCAGGTTGATCAGCGACAGCGCACCTGCCGCGATGAAGGGCAGACGCAGGTCGACCGCACTGAGCAAGCCGCCGACGGCGGGCCCGATGATGAACCCGAGCCCGAACATGGCGCCCAGCATGCCGAAGCGGCGTGCCCGGTCTTCCGGTGCCGAGATGTCGGCCACGTAGGCGTTGGCCACAGCCGCGTTGGCCTGCATCGCACCACCGACCAGCCGCACCGCCACCAGCATCCACAGCGCCGTGGCGGCAGCGGTGGCAAAGAAGTTCAGAGCCAGGCCGCAGAAGCCCAGCAGCAGCACCGGCCGGCGCCCGTAGGCATCGGAAAGGGCCCCAAGCAGCGGCGCACCGAAGAAGCTGGCGATGCCGAAGGCGAAGCTGACCAGTGCCACCCACAAGGCCTGCTCGGTCTGGTCGGGCGTGAACTGGCCCACGAGCATGGGCAGCACCGGCACGATGATGCCGATGGCCATCATGTCGATGAGCACGGTGAGCAGGATGAAGCCCATGGCCGCGGGGGGCCGGGCCGGCGCAACCGGCCCGGGGCCCGACCCCGACGGACCGGATGCGGCGGAGACGGGGGCACTCATTCGGAGCGGTAGTTCGGCGCTTCCTTGGTGATCTGCACGTCGTGGACATGGCTCTCGCGCATGCCCGCCGTGGTGATCTCGACGAACTCGGCGCGGCCCCTCATCTCGTCGATGGTGGCGCAGCCGCAGTAGCCCATGGAGGCCCGCAGCCCGCCAGCCATCTGGAAGATGATGGCCACCCCCGAACCCTTGTACGGCACGCGACCCTCGATGCCCTCGGGCACGAACTTGTCGGCGTTGGGGTTGGCGGTCTCGTCGGCTTTCTGGAAATAGCGATCGGCCGAACCCGCCTGCATCGCGCCGATCGAGCCCATGCCCCGGTAGCTCTTGTAGCTGCGTCCCTGGTAGAGGATGACCTCTCCCGGCGCCTCCTCCGTACCGGCAAAGGCCCCGCCCATCATCACCGAGCTCGCGCCAGCGGCAATCGCCTTGGCGAGGTCGCCCGAGTAGCGGATGCCACCATCGGCGATCAAGGGCACGCCGCTGCCGCGCAGTGCCGTGGCCACGTTGTCGATGGCGGTGATCTGGGGCACGCCCACGCCGGCCACGATGCGGGTCGTGCAGATCGAGCCCGGGCCAATGCCCACCTTCACGGCATCGGCTCCCGCCTCCACGAGCGCCGTCGCAGCCGCCCCCGTCGCAATGTTGCCGCCAATCACGTCGACCTGCGGGAAGTTGCGCTTGACCCAGCGGACACGCTCGATCACGCCCTGGCTGTGGCCATGCGCGGTGTCCACGACGATGGCGTCTGCCCCGGCCTTCACCAGGAGTTCCACCCGCTCCTCGGTGCCGGGGCCCACCCCGACGGCCGCCCCCACCCGCAGCCGTCCGCTCGCGTCGCGGGCTGCGTTCGGGAAGTTGGTCTGCTTGGTGATGTCCTTGACGGTCATGAGGCCGCGCAGTTCGAAGTTCTCGCTCACGACGAGCACGCGCTCGAGGCGGTGCCGGTGCATCAGCGCCTTGCCCTCCTCGAGCGACGCACCCTCGCGCACCCACACCAGCCGCTCGCGCGGGGTCATGATTTCGCGCACCGGCGCATCCAGCCGCGTCTCGAAGCTCAGGTCGCGGTTGGTGACGATACCCACCACCGACTTGCCCTCGAGCACCGGAAAGCCCGACACACCGTGCTGGCGCGACAGCTCCACCACCGCTCGCACCGGCATATCCGGCGTCACGGTGATCGGATCACGCAGCACACCGGATTCGTAGCGCTTCACGCGAGCCACCTCGGCCGCCTGGGCACGCGGCGGCAGGTTCTTGTGCACGATGCCCACGCCGCCTTCCTGCGCGATGGCAATCGCCAGGCGAGACTCGGTGACGGTGTCCATGGCTGCCGACACCAGGGGCAAGTTCATCGGAATGTTGCGCGACAGCCGCGTCGCCAGACTCGTGTCGCGCGGCAGCACCTGCGAGTAGGCAGGCACCAGAAGCACGTCGTCGAAGGTGTGCGCTTTTCCAAGCAGGCGCATGGGTGAGGCTCCGGGCGCAAAGGCGGATTATCAACCCCCTGCCCCTCGACAGGCTGCGCGCGGCGGACACCGCGCAAGCGCCCACCCTGTTACGCCCCGTTGCGCCTTGCACTTCTCGCCTGTCCGCAGCAGGGCTAGACTGAGCGGGATGACTCGGTGCAAGCCACCCCGAATCCGTGCCGCCACCTGGATCGCGCTGGCCCTCTCGGCCTGCCTGGGCTGCACTGCAGCCCTGGGTGCCTCGATCTGGAAGTGGCGCGACGCCAACGGGCGCGTCACGGTGAGCGACCAGCCTCCCCCACGCGACATTCCCGAGCGCGACATCCTGGAACGCCCTTCCGCTCGCACCACGTTGAGCGTTGACGGTGCCGGCTCCGCGCGCGAGCCGGGCGCGACACGCCGAGACAACGCGGCAGCGGGCAAGGCTGCCGCATCGGCCCCCGCCTCCCGCACCGACCCCGAGCTCGACGCCCGGCGGCGCACCGAACAGGCCAAGGCGCTCGAGTCTGCCAAGGCCGCCCCACCAGACCCGCAGGCACAGGCGCGCAAGCGCGAAAACTGCGAACGGGCGCGTGCCTTGCTCGTGAGCCTCGACAGCGGCCAGCGTCTGGCTCGCTTGAACGCCAAGGGAGAACGGGTGGTGCTCGACGACACGGCGCGCGCCCAGGAAGCTGGCAGGGCACGCGAGGTCATCGCTGCCGACTGCGGCTAGGTCGCGTCCCTGCTGGTCGCGGGCCGGGCCGGCTCGCGCGGTTGGCGCTGCCGGCGATGGCGATGGCGGCGCGCCTCCTTCGGATCGCACACGAGCGGTCGGTACACCTCCACCCTGTCGCCCTGCCGCAGCGCCGTGTCCGGGCGCGCCCGGCGGCCCCAGATGCCCAAGGCCGCCTGCGCAGAGTCCAGCCCGTGGCGCTCCAGCACACCACTGGCGACGAGAGCCCGTTCCAGCGTGGCGCCTGCCGGCACGGTCAACCCGGTGAGATCCACCGGGCCGCCGGCGGGCGCGTAGACGACATCGACCCGCAATGTCTCTTCCCTGGACGCGCCAGGGCCCGCGTGGGTGGGTGCGTCCGTCGCGTCACGGGCCATCACCGCGGCCCGTAGACCGTCTCGGCACGGCTCACGAACGAGTCGACGAGAGTCTCGGCCACCTTGTCGAAAACAGGGCTCAGCAAGGCTTCCAGGGCCACACTGGAGAAGGCGTAGCGCAGGTCGAGCTCG
>CAILKA010000585.1 GCA_903834645.1 uncultured beta proteobacterium | reverse complement strand
TGGATCGTGCCCTTGATGCCGGCAGCGTCGGCCGGCTTGGGCTCCTCGGGCTTGCGCGCCATGAGCACCTGCTTGGGCCGGGCCATCATCTCGCGGATGGCTGCAGCTTCCAGCTCGGCCTTGCGCCGCCGTGCCTCGGAGTCGGCGATCGCCTGACGGGCAGAGGCGTCTGCCTCGGCAGCCTTGACCACGCGCAAGCCTGGCCGCGCGGGCTCCGCCTTCGGGGCGGTGGGAGCGGGCGCGGCGGCCGGGCCCTGGGGCGCGGGTGCAGGAGCCGACGCCACCGGTGCCACTGAGGGCTCAGGTGCGGTAGCGGGTGCGGGTGCAGCCTCGGGAGCGGCCGTGGCTGGCGCCTGCGCCACCGGGGCCGCAGCAGCGGCAGCGGCTTCGGCTGCTGCACGTGCGGCCTCCTCGGCTGCCAGGCGCGCGGCTTCCTCGGCAGCCGCTGCTTGCTCGGCTGCCTCGCGCTCACGCTGGGCCTGGGCGGCTGCCTGGCGCTGGCGCTCCTCGGCATCTTCGAGCTGGCGCTGCATCAGCGCGGCCTGGGCGGCCGCCTCGGCCTCCCGGCGCGCAACCTCGGCCGCGTCGATCACCGGTGCGGTCTCCTCGGCTGCACCGGGCGCCACGTCGTCGCGCTTGACGAACGTGCGCTTCTTGCGCACCTCGACCTGGATCGTGCGTGCCTTGCCGGAGGCATCGGCCTGCTTGATCTCGCTCGTGCTCTTGCGCGTGAGCACGATCTTCTTGCGGTCAGCGGACGCCGTGCCGTGCGCGTTGCGCAGGTAGTCGAGCAGGCGCTCCTTGTCGCTCTCGGTCAGCGGGTCGTCAGGCGACTGCTTGGCGACGCCGGCCGACTGCAGCTGCTCGATCAACGCCGCGATCGGGCGGTTGAGCTGCCCGGCGAACTGGGCGACGGTGGTAACGGCCATGTGTGCGGGTCCTTCGGGGTGCCGGGACGATCTGGAGTGGGGGCCGGATGGGAAGAGCTTGTGGGAGCGGGTCGCTCGCTCAGGCGGTGAACCAATGTTCGCGGGCACGCATGATTAGGTCGCGCGCGGCTTCCTCCTCCATGCCGGTCATCTCCACCAGCTCGTCCACCGCCAGGTCGGCGAGGTCGTCGCGGGTGTGGACGCCGCCCTGCGCCAGGCTCGCGATGAGCTCGGCCGTGACGCCGTCCAGGTCGCGCAGGTCCTGCGACACCTCCTCGACGCCCTCCTCCTTCTGGATCTCCATCGTCAGCAGCGCATCCTTGGCACGGTTGCGCAACTCGTTGACGGTGTCCTCGTCGAAGGCCTCGATCTCAAGCATCTCCTGAAGCGGCACGTAGGCCACCTCCTCCAGGCCAGTGAAACCCTCGGCGATCAGGATGTCGGCCACTTCCTCGTCCACGTCGAGCTTCTCGACGAAGAGCTTGCGCACCGAATCCGTCTCCTGGACCAGGCGCGCCTGCGACTCCTCGGCGGTCATGATGTTGATGCGCCAGCCGGTGAGCTCGGAGGCCAGGCGCACGTTCTGCCCGCCGCGACCGATGGCGATGGCGAGGTTCTCCTCGTCGACCACCACGTCCATCGCGTGCTTCTCCTCGTCCACGACGATCGACTGCACGTTGGCCGGCGCGAGCGCGCCAATGACGAACTGGGCCGGGTCATCCGACCACAGCACGATGTCCACGCGCTCGCCGGCGAGCTCGTTGGTCACGGCGTTCACGCGCGAGCCGCGCACGCCCACGCAGGTACCGATCGGGTCGACGCGGCGGTCATGCGAGACGACGGCGATCTTGGCGCGCGAGCCCGGGTCGCGGGCGCAGCTCTTGATCTCCAGCAACCCCTGCTCGACCTCGGGAACCTCCTGCGCGAAGAGCTCCTTCATGAAGTCCGGCGAGCTGCGCGACAGCATGATCTGCGCGCCGCGCTGCGTCGGATCGATGCCGGCGATGTAGGCACGCACGCGGTCGCTGGTGCGCAGGTTCTCCTTGGGGATCATCTCGCTGCGCTTGAGGCGCCCCTCGACGCGCCCGCTCTCGATGATCAGGTCGCCCTTGTCCAGGCGCTTGACCGTGCCCACGAAGACCTTGTCGCCGCGCGACAGGAAGTCGTTGAGCAGCTGCTCGCGCTCGGCGTCGCGGATCTTCTGCAGGATCACCTGCTTGGCAGCCTGCGCACCGATGCGGCCGATGGGCACCGAATC
>CAILKA010000584.1 GCA_903834645.1 uncultured beta proteobacterium | reverse complement strand
TCCATCACGCCGGAGGACAGCATCTCGTAGGCCTGGCTGGCCGGGCGCAGCGTCATGTTCACGCCCAGCGCCTTGCCGATGTCGTTCACGAAGCCGCCGCCCACCCGGAACTTCAGGCCGTCGAAGTCGGCGAGGGACTTCACCGGCTTCTTGTTGTTGAAGATCATGCCGGGGCCGTGGGTGAACACGGTGATGACCTTGAGGCCACGGTGCTCGTTGAAGCGGGCCAGGTGGCGCTCGTACATGCGCTGGTAGGCCACGCTGGTGGCCACCGAGTCGTCGCCGAGGAAGGGGAACTCCGCCAGCCCGGTCATCGTGTAGCGCCCCGGCGTGTAGCCGTGCACGCTGAAGGACAGGTCAGCCTGGCCGTCACGGATGGCGTCGAAGGTGGCCGGCGGCGGCGACACCGGCTTGGGCAGGATGTTGCACTTCACCCGGTCCTGGGTGGCTTTGGCCACGTCCTCGCACCAGCTGGCCTGGGCACGTGACAGCAGGTGGGTGGGCGGCAGCCAGGACGACGCGGCGAGCACCACCTGGGCGGAGGCGGTGGCCGACACGCCCATCGCGGCGACGGCGGCGAAGGTCTTCAGCTTGAACATGGCATCCTCGTCTCGGTAGGGAGGGGGCCGGCAACCTGCCAGCCCGTGAATGTTCGATCGTAGCGGCTCGCCGTCAACCCGGGCGTCGTCGCTTTCCCGCAAGGCCCGGGCAAGGCCCCGGCCTGCCGCACCGCATTCAGCGAGTGCTCCGCTTCCAGAGTCGCCAGCCGAGCAGCCCTCCGAGGATCGCCGCATACACCCCCACTTCGGCGTAGTCGCTCTTGCCCGCGCGCATCCAGTAGAAGTGCAGCAGCGCCAGGCCCGCCACCGCGTAGACCGCACGGTGCAGCGCGCGCCAGCGTGCCGCGCCGAGCGCGCGTACCGCGCGGTCGAGGGAAGTGGCGGCCAGCGGCGCCAGCAGCATCAGCGCCGCCGTGCCCACGAGGATGAAGGGCCGCTGGGCGATGTCGCGCACGATGTCGCCCACATCCAGGCCCCTGTCGAGCCAGGCGTAGGCCAGGGCGTGCAGCACGGCGTAGAAGAAGGTGTAGAGCCCGAGCATGCGGCGCAGCCGCGCAAGGGCGTGCCAGCGCGTCCACTGCCGAAGTGGCGTCACCGCGAGCGTGGCGCACAGCATGCGCAACGTCCAGTCGCCCGTGGAGCGGATCAGCGCCTCGGCCGGATTGGCCCCCAGGCCGTTGGTGGCCGCCCCATGGACGAGCCACGCCAGCGGCAGCAGGCAGGCGAGGAAGACCAGGGGCTTGAGGGCGCGCGCCATGGCGGCAGCAACACGGGATGGCGGGTCGATGGAAGCAGCCTGACCCTGCGGCCGATCCGACACGCTGTCAGTAGAGCTTGCGCAGATCCATGCCTGCGTAGAGCTGCCCGACCTGCGCCTCGTAGCCGTTGAACATCAGCGTCGGGCGCTTCTTGGCGAAGAGCCCATCCTCTCCGATGCGCCGCTCGGTGGCCTGGCTCCAGCGCGGGTGGTCCACCGTGGGGTTCACGTTCGAGTAGAAGCCGTACTCCTGCGGGGCCGAGAGCTCCCAGCTCGTCTTGGGCTGCTTCTCCACGAAGCGGATGCGCACGATCGACTTGCCCGACTTGAAGCCGTACTTCCATGGCACCACGAGCCGCACCGGCGCCCCGTTCTGGTTCGGCAGCACCTCGCCGTACAGGCCGAAGGCGAGGATGGCCAGCGGGTGCATCGCCTCGTCCATCCGCAGCGCCTCCACGTAGGGCCATTCCAGCACCGAGGAGCGCAGGCCCGGCATCTGCGCGCGGTCGGCCAGTGTCACGAACTGCACGAACTTCGCGTTGCCGGTAGGCTCCACGCGCTTGATCAGCTCCGCGATCGACCAGCCCACCCACGGGATCACCATCGACCAGCCCTCGACGCAGCGCATGCGGTAGATGCGCTCCTCCATCGGTGCGAGCTTGAGCAGGGCATCGATGTCATAGGTGCCCGGCTTGCGCACCTCACCCTCGACCTGCACTGTCCAGGGCCGGGTCTTGAGCGACTTCGCGTACTTTGCCGGGTCGGACTTGTCGGTGCCGAACTCGTAGAAGTTGTTGTACGTGCTCACGTCCTGATAGGGGGTGAGCCGCTCCATCGTCACCGCGCCCGCCACCGTGCTGCGCGCGCCGGGCAGCGCCGCAAGCTTGCCGGGAGCCGTGGTGCTGGCACGCGCATCGCGCTCGGCCCAGGTGGCCAGCGCCGTGCCGGCCGCGCCGGCGGCGAGGAGCTTGAGCCACTGGCGGCGCTGCTCATAGGCAGCGCGGGGGGTGACCTCGGAAGGGATGGGGTGCGTGAAGCCCCGGTCGCGCAGAGGATGCATGGGCAAGTCAGGAGATTGCGGAGGGATCCCCGCACCATACGCCAAACCGCCCCGTGCCGCTGGCGCCGGGCCGTGCGTGTACAGGCCCGGGTTCGCGCGGAGCGCTCCCGCGCCCCGCTGCCGTGTTCAGCGCAAGCCGGCGATGTAGTCCGACACCGCCTTGATCTCCAGGTCATTCAACTTGGAGGCGATGGTCATCATCTGGGCGTTGTTGGCGCGGCTGCCGGAGCGAAAGCCGAGCATCTGTGACTCGGTGTACTCGGCGTGCTGGCCACCCAGGCGCGGGTACTGTGCCGGGATGCCCGAGCCAGCGGGCCCGTGGCAGGCGGCGCAGGCGGGCACGCCCTTGTCCGCGAGACCACCGCGCCAGATGCGCTCGCCCAGGCGGATGGTGTCCTTGTTCTTCGCGGCGCCCGGCTTGGCCTGCTTGCTCGCGTAGAAGGCCGCGACGTGGCGCATGTCGTCCTCGCTGAGCGTGGAGGCAAAGCCCGCCATGACAGCGTTCTTGCGCTTGCCGGACTTGAACTCCTGCAACTGCTTGGCCAGGTACTCGGGGTGCTGGCCCGCGAGGATCGGATTGGCCGGCGCACCGCGCGAGCCGTCGATGCTGTGGCACGCCGAGCAGGCGCCCGATGCGATCGCCTGGCCCTTGGCCAGGTCGGGCTTGAAGGCCGGCTTCGTCTCGGCAGCCAGGGCGGAGCCGGCGACGAGGGCGACCAGGAGCAGGGCGATCTGGGACTTCATGGCATGCAGACGGGTGGGGTGCTCGGGGCGTGTCAAACCAGTCGATTTTACAATGGACCATGAACGATATCGCCGGACCCGCCCGCGACGCGCTCGCCTGGGCTCACGGAGCCCGGTTCGTGGCAAGTGCCGCACGCCTGGATCAGCTGCCCGCGCCGGGCCTTCCGGAGATCGCCTTCGTCGGGCGCAGCAACGCCGGCAAGTCCACCGCCATCAACACGCTGGCGCAGCACAAGCGCCTGGCCTTCGCCTCGCGCACGCCAGGTCGCACCCAGCTCATCAACCTCTTTGCGCTTGGGCCGCGCGACGCACCCGATGCGCTGCTGGCCGACCTGCCCGGCTATGGCTATGCAGCCGTGGCCCGCACCGCCAAGCGCGCCTGGCAGGAGGTGATGGCCGACTACCTGGCGCAGCGCCCTTCGCTCGCGGGCATCGTGCTGCTGGTGGACTCGCGCCACGGCCTGACGCAACTGGACCAGCAGCTGCTCGAGTTCGTGGCGCCGCGCGTGGGCACCGGCGAGGTGCGCCTGCTGCTGCTGCTGACCAAGGCCGACAAGCTCAGCCGGCGCGAGGCACAGGCTGCGCTGGCGCAGACCCAGCAGGCCCTGGGAGCGTACGCCACCGACCAGGCCGACATCGGCGTGACGCTGTTTTCCGCGCTCACGCGCGAGGGCCTGGAGGACGTGGCACTGGCGCTGCGTCAATGGGTGGAGCAACCATGAGCACGCCCGGCATCGAGACCTTCGACATCGCGCTGCCGCATGGCGTCACGCTGAGTTGCCGTGCGGCGGGCTCGGGCGCCCCGCGCGTGCTCTTCCTGCACGGCTTCCCCGAGGCGGCTTTCGCGTGGGATGAGATGCTGCAGCGGCTGGCTCCGGCCGGGCGGGGCGTGGCGCCGAACCTGCGCGGCTTCGAGCGCTCGTCCTGCCCGCGCGAGGTCGAGGCCTACCGCCCGCGGCACCTGGTGGCCGATGTGGCAGCGCTCATCGAGACCCTGGGCGGCCCGGTGGACCTGCTCGTGGCGCACGACTGGGGCGGGGCGGTGGCGTGGAACCTGGCGGCCGTGCAGCCGCAGCTGATGCGGCGGCTGCTCATCATCAACTCGCCCCACCCGGCCACCTTCCTGCGCGAGCTGCGAGGCAATCCCGAGCAGCAGCGCGCAAGCGCCTACATGAACTTCCTGTGCCGGCCCGACGCCGAGGAGCTGCTGGCCGAGAACGACTACGCGCGGCTGTGGCCCTTCTTCGAGGAAATGGGCGGGCACGCCTGGCTCGACGAGGCGATGCGCGCCCGCTACCGCGCCGTGTGGTCGATGGGCCTGACCGGTGGGCTCAACTACTACCGCGCCTCCCCGCTGCGCCCCGCGCGCTCGCCGCAGGACACGCTGCACACGCTGGAGATCCCGGATGCGCTCACCACCGTGCGCGTGCCCACCACGGTGCTGTGGGGCGAGCGCGACCGTGCGCTGCTGCCGGGCCTGCTCGATGGCCTGGAACGCTGGGTGCCGCGGCTGGAGATCGTGCGCGTGCCCGAGGCAAGCCACTGGATCGTGCACGAGCAGCCCGAGCGCGTGTGGCAGGCAATCACCCGGGCGCTGGCGGCACCCGCCTGAGCGCACCCGCCACGCCTGCGATCCGGCGTGCGTCCCTCAGGGCCGGCCGATGAAGAAGACGAGGCCGGGGCTGCCTCCCGGCGCGTAGGTCAGGCCGAGGTACATGGGGCCAAGCCCGGTGTCGGCTCCCACGAACAGGCTGCTGCCCAGCCGCAGGTCACGCAGCGACACCTCGCCGCGCTGCAGCCAGGCATTGCCGCTCTCGAGCGTGCCGCCGAAGAAGAATCCGCGCGTGAGGGCCACCTGCTGGTTCAGCCGCATGTACCAGGTGGCGCGCAGCAGCAGCATGTGGTTGCCGTTGACCTGCTCGGGTGCGTAGCCCGACAGGTTGTGGAAGCCCCCGAGCGTGAAACGGCCCACCAGAGGGTTGGGAGACTCGTCCGACAGCGCCGAGCGGGCATAGAGGTTCAGCGTGTGACGGCCGACCGTTTGCACCCACGTGCCCTCCGCGGAGATGCGGTACATCTCATCGGACACGCTGCCCAGGCGGCGCTGGCCCACGGTCAGTTCGGCCTCGGCGCGGTAGCCGTCCTGCGGGAAGATCGCGTAATCGAGCTGGTCGGAAACCGCGCGCAGGCGCAGCCCCGCCTCGTAGCGCACCTCGCCAAGGGCGCTCCGCACGCCCGATATGCTCAGGATACGCGGGGTCGTGCGCTGCACCGTCAGGCTCGGCCCGAGACGCACCTCTCCCCAGCTGCCGAAGGCGCGGCCGATGTCCGCGCCCAGCCCGCCCTGTGTGCGGTTGAAGGTGGCCGCCTCCTGGCCCTGGCGGTCGAACAGCGAGAGCACCCGAAAGCCCGTGTAGGCCCTTCCGGACACGAACCAGTCCTGGGCGACTTCCTCGCGCCAGCGCAAGGGGTGGTAGAGCTCGGTGCCGAGGAACGGGGATTCGCCCAGGTGCAGCCTGTTGCGCCACTCGGTGCCGTTGGGGGTGAGCCAATGGCGGTCGTGCGCGATCTTGATGTTGAAGCCGCTGCTTCCGGCGAAGTCGGTGGCCAGGTCCAGCCCGACGCGCAGGAAGTGCGGGCCCCAGGGCTTGTCCTCGAGCTCGAAGACCAGGCCGTCGCGGCCCGCGCGGCGCACGAGCTGGTAATCGGTGCGCAGGAAGTCGCCGCTGGCCGCCAGGCGACGTACGTCCTGCTCCGCGACACCGGCGTCGAAGGGCTGGCCCGGCGCCGAGCGCAGTTGCTTGCGCAGCCGGTCCAGGTCGGCGAGCTGCGTACCCTCCACCTCGACGAAGGCCAGCGCCGGTCTCGAGGGGGTCGCCGCAGCGGCGGGCCTGTCCCCCCAGCTTGCCGGCGGCGACGACACGGCTGCCAGTGCCGTCAGCCGGCTGAGCGCGGCCGCAGCGGCTGCTTCCCCGAGCCGGATGAAGTCGGCCGTCCTGGCGAAGTCACCCGAGCTCAGCCCTTCGAGCGTGGGCCGAACCAGCACGTCCTCGGGGCGCAGCAGGGCGAGGCTGCGCTGCACGTTCTGCTCGGTGAGGATGTTGATCATCTGTGCCGTCAGGCCGATGACCGAGCCCAGTGTCTCGCGCCCACCCACGGGCGTGCCCACGTTGACGGCGATCACGATGTCGGCGCCCAGGCGCCGCGCCAGGTCCACCGGCAGGTTGTTGACGAGTCCGCCGTCCCCCAGGATGCGGCCCTGGTGCTCCACCGGGGAGAACACGCCCGGCACGCTCATGCTCGAACGCAGGGCCATCGCCAGGTCGCCCGAGTCGAGTTCGACCGCCTGGCCCGTCTCCATGTCGGTGGCCACGGCCCGGAACGGAATGGGCAGATCGTCGAAGCGTTCGATGAGCCGCACCGGCAGCGCGTAGCGGCGCAGCAGCGACTCCAGGCCTCGGCTCGACACGGCCGACTGCGGCAGGCGCAGCTCGCCATCTCGCCAGCCGAACTCGAAGGCCGCCGAGATCTCGATGTCCTGGTCCTTGCGGCGCTCGGGCAGCTCGCGCCTACCCACGCGCTGCGAGAACACGCTCGACCAGTCCACCGCCAGCAGCTCGCGCTCGATGTCGCCGGCACGCATGCCGCTGGCGTACAGGCCGCCGATGATCGAGCCCATCGAGGTGCCCACGACCACGTCTGGCCGCACCCCGGCGCGCTCGAGCACCTTGAGCACGCCCACGTGGGCGAGCCCGCGTGCGCCGCCCCCGGACAACACGAGGCCGATGCGCGGGCGCGGTGTGGCGGCGCCAGGGGGCGATCCCGCGCGCGTGGCTGGGCCGGCAGAGACTGTTGCCGCGCTGGGCCGGGAGCCGGCGGGCGTGGAGCCGTCGGACGGGGAGATGGCGGGCTGGGCGCTTGCGGTTCCAGCCGCGAGCCATGCAGCCAACAGGCCGGCCAGGCATCCGCCCAGCCGCCTGGCCAGCCAAGGTGCACGGGCCCGGGCCGCGATGCACACCTCGTGCGGGATGGGCGTGTGGAACATGGACGTGGATTATCGCGATGCCCAAGAAAAAAGCCCGCGGCGCAGGCCGCGGGCTTCGTCTCAGGCAGCAGCTGCCTGGGCGGGACTTACATGTCCATGCCCATGCCGCCCATGCCACCCATTCCGCCGCCACCGGGCATCGGGGGCGTATCTTCCTTGGGCGCCTCGGCGACCATGGCCTCGGTCGTGAGCATCAGGCTGGCGACCGACGCGGCGTTCTGCAGCGCGGTGCGGGTCACCTTGGTGGGGTCCAGGATGCCCATCTCGATCATGTCGCCGTAGGTGTCGTTGGCGGCGTTGTAGCCGTAGTTGCCCTGGCCCTCGAGCACCTTGTTGACGACGACGCTCGGCTCTGCGCCGGCGTTGGCCACGATCTCGCGCAGGGGCTGCTCGACCGCACGCATCACGATCTTGATGCCGGCGTCCTGGTCGTGGTTATCGCCCTTGAGCGAGCCGATGACCGAGCGGGCGCGCAGCAGCGCCACGCCACCGCCGGCCACGATGCCTTCCTCGACGGCGGCACGCGTGGCGTGCAGCGCGTCTTCCACGCGGGCCTTCTTTTCCTTCATCTCGACCTCGGTGGCGGCACCGACCTTGATCACCGCCACGCCGCCGGCCAGCTTGGCCACGCGCTCCTGCAGCTTCTCGCGGTCGTAGTCGCTCGTGGCTTCCT
>CAILKA010000583.1 GCA_903834645.1 uncultured beta proteobacterium | reverse complement strand
CGCACGCACGGTGACGGCCACCTTCACGCGCCGCCATGAGCTGCGCGTGAAGGTGGAAAAGGCCCGAGCCGCGAGTTCCGGCAAGGTCGGATCCGAGCCCGCGGGGCTGTCGTGCGCCACGGCAGCCTCGGGCTCCGGCGACACCACTTGCAAGAAGGACTTTGCTGCAGGCACCCAGATGAGGATCACCGCCAGCCCGGCTCCCGGCACCACCTTCGCGGGGTGGGGCGGGGCGTGCGCGGGCAAGGCGCGCACCTGCACGGTGTCGATGAGCGAGGCGCGCAGCGTGACGGCGCGGTTCGACTGAGGCGTCCCGCAGGGGCACAAGCTGCCCTGCCCCGAGGGCGGACGGCCCGATTGGCGCGCCGGGCCACGCCCCTTGCTCAGGCCAGCGCGCGCCCGATCAGGATCTTCTGCACCTCGGAGGTGCCCTCGTAGATCTGGCACACCCGCACGTCGCGGTAGATGCGCTCCACGGGAAAGTCGCTCACGTAGCCGTAGCCACCGTGCACCTGGATCGCGTCCGAGCACACGCGCTCGGCCATCTCCGAGGCGTAGAGCTTGGCCATCGCCGCCTCCTTCAGGCAGGGGCGTCCAGCGTCCTTCAGGGCGGCGGCATGCCAGATGAGCTGGCGCGCGGCTTCCAGTTGCGTGGCCATGTCGGCCAGCTTGAACTGCACCGCCTGGTGCTCGAAGATCGGCTGGCCGAAGCTCGTGCGCGTCTTGGAATAAGCCAGTGCCGCCTCGAAGGCTGCACGCGCCATGCCCAGCGCCTGGGAGGCAATGCCGATGCGTCCGCCCTCCAGGCCCGAGAGCGCAATCCTGAGCCCCATGCCCTCTTCGCCCAGCCGGTTGGCCGCCGGCACGCGGCAGCCCTCGAACACGATCTGCGCCGTGTCGCTCGCGTGCTGGCCCAGCTTGTCCTCCACCCTGGCCACCGTATAGCCGGGCGTGGACGTGGGCACCAGGAAGGCGCTGATGCCCTTTTTCCCGGCGGCCTTGTCCGTCACGGCCATCACGATCGCGACATCGCCGTTCTTGCCGCTGGTGATGAACTGCTTGACGCCGTCGAGCACGTAGTGCTCGCCATCCCGGCGCGCCGTGGTGCGCAGCCCGCCGGCCTCCGACCCCACATGCGGCTCGGTCAGGCAGAAGGCCCCGAGCATGTCCCCGCGCGCCAGCGGCTTGAGAAAGCGTTCCTTCTGCTCGTCGTTGCCGTAGGCCATCAGGATCGAGCACACCGGGCAGTTGTTGACGCTCACGACCGTGCTCGTGGCGCCATCGCCCGCGGCGACCTCCTCCAGGATCACGGCCAGTGCCAGGTAGTCCAGGCCCGCGCCGTCCCAGTGCTCGGGTACGGCCACGCCGTAGCAGCCCAGGTCGGCCAGGCCCCGCAGCGCCGCCTTCGGGAAGGCGTGGGACTTGTCCCAGGCCGCCGCGTGCGGCGCGATCTCGGCCTGCACGAAGGCGCGCACCGCCTCCTGAACAGCCAGGTGGTCTTCGCTCAACAGCATCATGAACTCCTTGCAGACAGCCATTGCCCGAGGGCCCAGGCCAGCCGCTGCGCTTCGTTGCGCACGCGAAACGCGTGCGTGGGCAGGCGCTGCACCCAGCGGAATTTTCGCGTGCGGCCACCCGAAATCGTCGAGGGGCTGCCGTCCTGCGCGTGCACGGGGCTCGGCGCCACGATGCGCAGCCGCTGCCCGTAGCTCCAGGGACGCTCCAGGGCGTGGTCATATGGCAGTCGCATCGGCGCCATAGCCTGCAGTGCCGCCTGCGCGGCGGCGCGGTTGAACATCAGCGCTGCGGTGTTGCCCTGGCGTGAAAAGGGCACGGCCAGGCGCCAACCCGGCACCAGCTCGGCCACGGCCACAGGCGAACCGCGGTGAAAGCCCGAGAGCTTCACCACGTCCCACCGCCGTGCCTCGCGCAGCAGCGCCTCCACCACCGCGCGGCAGCCGGGCCCGGGCCAGGCGTCGTCCTCGAGCAGCAGCAGATGGCTGGCGCCGCCGTCGACAAAAGCCCGCAGTGCCTTGAGATGCGACAGGTAGCAGCCCACTTCGCCTGCGGCCACCGGCTTGCCGTGCCAGCGCGCGTAGCCCGCCTCATCCACGCTGCCGGGGGGCCAGCCGGGCAACGCCGGGCCGTCCACCGCCTGCACGCGCCGCCACGGCAGGCCCAGCAGGCGCAGCCGCTCGCCCATCGCCGCGAGCCGTTCGGGCGAGCGGTCCAGGTTGATGACCAAGGTGGCAAGCGTGCCGCCTGAGGGCGTCGTCCAGATGCCGTCGCCGGCGTCGAGGCCCGGATCGGGCGCAGCCGCAGGCAACGGCTCGGGAGGCGTCACACCCTCTCCACACACATCGCCGTGGCCTCGCCGCCACCGATGCAGAGCGCGGCCACGCCACGCTTGAGGCCCCGGCGGCGCAACGCCCCAAGCAGCGTGACGACGATGCGCGCGCCGCTCGCGCCGATCGGGTGCCCGAGCGCACAGGCCCCGCCGTGCACGTTGACGATCTCGTGCGGCAGGTGGAATTCGGTCATCGCCGCCATCGTCACCGCGGCGAAGGCTTCGTTCACCTCCCACAGGTTGACGCTCTTGGCGTCCCAGCCGGCCTTCTTCAGCGCCTTCTCGATCGCGCCCGCCGGCGCGGTGGCAAACCACTCCGGCGCCTGCGCGTGCACGGCGTGGCTCACGATGCGCGCCACCGGCGTCAGGCCCCACTGCGACGCCGTACTCTGGCGCACCAGCACGAGGGCGGCTGCGCCGTCGGAAATGCTCGAGGCGTTCGCCGCCGTGATCGTGCCGTCCTTCTTGAAGGCCGGCTT
>CAILKA010000582.1 GCA_903834645.1 uncultured beta proteobacterium | reverse complement strand
TCTGGTAGACCACCTTGTCCTGTGCCCAGGCGGTGGGAGCGGCCAGGGCGCAGGCCGTCACGAGGGCGGCGGCGGCGAGGTTGCGTAGCGTCATGTTCTTCTCCTTGATCATGCGGTGAGGGTCAGGCGTGCCCGATGGCGCGCGGCTACTTCGGCTGAAACCCCGGCTCTCCCATCTGCCACAGGAAGAAGCTGAAGAGGTCCACACGCTCGTCGAGCTGCTGCTGCTTGGTGTTGCCGATGCCGTGGCCGGCCGAGTAGTCCAGGCGCAGCAGCACGGGCTTGCCGCTGGAGGTCGCAGCCATCAGCCGGGCGGCCACCTTGGTGCTTTGCCACACCTCCACGCGCGGGTCGTTCACGCCGTGCGTGAGCATCACGGCCGGGTAGGGTGTGCCTTCGCGGATGTTCGCGTAGGTGCTCATCGCGAGCAGCGCCTTGAAGCCGCTCTCGGTCTTGACGCTGCCGAACTCGGGGATGTTGGGCACGCCGTTGGGCGTGCTCTCGAAGCGGATGCTGTCCAGCGTCCCCACGGCGGGGACGACCGCGGCGAAGAGGTCGGGCCGCTCGGTCATCGCGCGCCCGACGAGGATTCCGCCCGCGCTGCCGCCCAGGATGCCCAGGCGCTTCGGCGAGGTGTACTTCTGCGCGATCAGGTACTCGGCGCAGGCGATGAAATCCTTCCAGGTGTTCGGCTTGGTCGACTGGAAGCCGGCCTTGTACCAGTCCTGCCCGTAGACGCCGCTGCCGCGCGGGTTGGCGATGGCGTAGACCCCGCCCTGGTCCATCCACGCCAGCCTGAACATGCTGAAGAAGGGCTCCTCGGTGATGCCATAGCTGCCGTAGCCGTAGAGGATGGTGGGATTGTTGCCGTCGAGCTTGACGTCCTTCTTGTGGATGATGCTCATCGGCACCATGGCGCCGTCGTGGCTGCGCACCTTCACCTCGGTGGCCACGACGTCGGGCGGCGTGTCGTAGGCGCCCTGGGGCTGCAGCAGTGTGTTGGTGACGCTGCCGTCGGCGGCCACCGCGTAGATCTGCGGCGCACGCGTCCAGCTCTGCAGGTCGATCAGCGCGCCGGGCAGCCGCGGGTCGACGGCGGAGACGCCACCCTCGTCGACTTGCAGCGTGAAGGCACCCTCCACCGGCAGCTTCACCTCCACGGGTGCCGCCCCGGGCTGCACCGGGTGGGGCATCTTCAGCAGCCGCTTCACGTTGCCATCGCGCACCTCGATGTACAGCGCGTCCTGGGCCGCGCCCATTCCGGTGACGACGCGCTCGCCCTGCGCGAGCACCTCCTGCGCCTTCGCGATGTCGGGCGCCTTCAGGTCGATCACGATGATTCTGAAGCGCGGCGCGCCCTTGTGCGTGAGCAGGTAGAGGCGGTCGTCGAAATACGCCAGGCCCGTCACCTCGTCGGCGTAGTCGACGATCCGCTTCCAGCGCGGGGGCTGCCTGCCTGGCGACGCCGCGTCGCTGACGTACAGCGCGAACTCGCTCTGCGTGCCGTTGGCCGCCAGGCCGAACAGGTACCGGCCGTCGTGGCTCGCCGACGTGAACGGCATCTCGGCAGGCTGCATGCTCACGCCCGGGGAGCGGTGGCCGAACACCGGTACGGCACTCGGCAGCCCGCCGGCCAGCGCCATCCGGTACATGGTGGAGCGCTGGTACCTCTGCGTCTCGGGCATGCCCTGCTTGAGCGCCTGCAGGCGATTGAAGTAGAGGTGCCGGCCATCGGGCGACCAGTCCAGGCCGCCGAACTGCGCACGGTCGATCGGCCGGCCCACCGGCTTGCCGGTGGGCACGTGCAGCACGTGCAGCACCGCGTCCTCGCTTCCGGCCTGTGACACCCCGTAGGCCACGTGCACCCCGTCGGGAGAGGGCAGGAAGTAGTTGATGGCGTACGGCTGGCGGTTCTTCGCGCTCTTGGCACCCTTTGCGTCCGTTGCGCCCGTTGCGCCCTTGTCGCCCAGTTCCTCGGGGTCGACGAGCAGCTTCTCCGGCCCGTGCAGCCCGCGGCGCACATAGAGCTTGAACTGGTTGTCCCCGGGGCCACGCTTCTCGTAGAAGAACAGTTCACCCGCCGCGCGCACGACCCCGACCACGCGTGCGGAGACGGCCCCTTCGTACCGGCGGATGGAGGCGAGAAGACCCTCGCGCCCCGGGATGGCGCGCAGCACGCGGCTCGCGGCGTCGCTGTGCGCCTTCATCCACGCAGCGACCTCGGGATCGTTCCTTCTCTCGAAGTAGCGGTACGGATCGTCCACCTTGACGCCGAAGAAGGTGTCCTGGACGTTGCGCACGGCGGCCTGGGGCAGCGCAGCAGAGGCTGGCTGCGCCTGGGCGCCGGCCACGAGCACCGACACGGCGCATGCCACGAGGGCCACGGCACCGACCCGAAGGGCTCGATCTGCTCGGTTCATCCGTCTCCTCCTGGCGAGGGGTTGCTCGCTACCGATTGTGGGTCGCGGGGCGCCTGGAGGGCAAGACGGGTTCGTTCGCCTCGAAGAGCCGTTGTCGCCGCACTGCCCTGAAGCTCTGGACGGGCTGGCCGACCTTTCCGATGGTCTTCGTCCAGGGCGTGCTCGTGGGCGGCTTCGACGACCTGAAGACGCTGCACGACAGCGGCGAGCGGCAGTCGATGCTCGCGCGCACACGCACGCCGCAGGCCTGAGATCCCTCAGGCCGTGGCCACGCGCCGCATCACGGCCTGGGTCACTTCGTCAGTGGTGGCCCGTCCCCCGAGATCACGCGTGTGCAGGGTCGCATCGGCCGTCACGCGCTCGATCGCCTGCATCAGGCGCCGTGCCGCGGACGTCTCTCCGAGGTGCTCGAGCAGCATCACGCCGCTCCAGAAGGTGCCGATGGGGTTGGCCAGGCCCTGGCCCATGATGTCGAAGGCCGAGCCGTGGATGGGCTCGAACATGCTCGGGTAGCGGCGCTCGGGGTCGATGTTTCCGGTAGGCGCGATGCCCAGGCTGCCGGCCAGCGCCGCGGCCAGGTCGCTGAGGATGTCGGCGTGCAGATTGGTGGCCACCACCGTGTCGATGCTCGCTGGGCGGTTGACCATGCGTGCGGTCATCGCGTCGACCAGCTCCTTGTCCCAGTTCACGTCGGGGAAGTCCCGCGCGACTTCGGCCGCGATCTGGTCCCACATCACCATCGCGTGGCGCTGCGCGTTGCTCTTGGTGACGACCGTGAGCTGCCTGCGCGGGCGCGAACGGGCGAGCTGGAAGGCAAAGCGCATGATGCGCTCCACGCCCGCGCGCGTCATCACCGACACGTCGGTGGCCACCTCGATGGGGTGGCCCTGGTGCGCGCGGCCGCCCACGCCGGCGTACTCGCCCTCTGAGTTCTCGCGCACGATGACCCAGTCGAGGTCCTTCGGGGCGCAGCGCTTGAGCGGGGCGTCTATGCCCGGCAGGATGCGCGTGGGGCGCACGTTTGCGTACTGGTCGAAGCCCTGGCAGATCTTCAGCCGCAGGCCCCAGAGCGTGACGTGGTCGGGAATGTGCGGGTCGCCGGCCG
>CAILKA010000581.1 GCA_903834645.1 uncultured beta proteobacterium | reverse complement strand
CGAGCTCGCGCTGCACCTTGGCCACCTCCACCTGGTGGTAATGCAAGGCGTGCAGCGTGGCAGCGGTGGGGCTGGGCACCCAGGCCGTGTTGGCGCCGGCGCGCGGGTGCGCGATCTTCTGCTGCAGCATCGCCGCCATCAGATCAGGCATGGCCCACATGCCCTTGCCGATCTGGGCGCGCCCGCGCAGCCCGCAAGACAGGCCCACGAGCACGTTGTTGCGCTCGTAGGCGGTGATCCACTCGCTCGTCTTCATGTCGCCCTTGCGGCGCATCGGGCCGGCGAGCATGGCGGTGTGCATCTCGTCGCCCGTGCGGTCGAGGAAGCCGGTGTTGATGAAGGCCACGCGGCTCGCGGCCGCAGCGATGCAGGCCTTGAGGTTCACCGAGGTGCGGCGCTCCTCGTCCATGATGCCGAGCTTGACGGTGCTGTCGGGCAGCCCCAGGAGCTTTTCCACGCGGGCGAAGAGCTCGGCGGCAAAGGCCACCTCGGTGGGCCCGTGCATCTTGGGCTTGACGATGTAGACCGATCCGCGGCGCGAATTGCGGATCGCGTCGGCCGGACCCTTCTTCAGGTCGTGCAGCGCGATCGTGGTCGTGATCACCGCATCCAGGATCCCCTCGGGGATCTCGCGTGCACCGTCGCCCCACAGGATGGCGGGGTTCGTCATCAGGTGGCCGACGTTGCGGATGAACATCAGCGAGCGCCCCGGCAGCGTCAGGGGCTGGCCGTCGGCGCCGGTGTAGGCGCGGTCTGCGTTCAGGCCACGCGTGAAGGTGGTGCCACCCTTGCTCACCTGCTCGGTGAGCGTGCCCTGCAGCAGGCCGAGCCAGTTGCCGTAGGCCTGGACCTTGTCCTGTGCATCGACCACCGCCACCGAGTCTTCCAGGTCGAGGATCGTCGTGAGCGCCGCCTCCACGACGAGATCGCTCACGCCGGCGGGGTCTGCCGAGCCGATCGGGGTCTTGCGGTCCAGGCGCAGATCCAGGTGCAGCCCGTGGTGCACGAGCAGCACCGAAGCCGGTGCGGCGGCAGAGCCCTGGTAGCCCACGAACTGCGCCGGCTTCTTCAGGCCCGCTTCGCGCCCGTTGGCCAGCCTCACGACCAGGCGCCCACCCTCGACGCGGTAGCCGGTGGAGCCCACATGCGAGCCCCCCGCCAGCGGGGCGCAGCGGTCCAGCACGTGGCGCGCGTACTCGATCACCTTCGCGCCGCGCCGCGGGTTGTAGGCGCCGCCACGCTCGCAGCCGTCGGCCTCGCTCAGGGCATCGGTGCCGTACAGCGCGTCGTAGAGCGACCCCCAGCGCGCGTTGGCCGCGTTGAGTGCGTAGCGCGCGTTCGTGATGGGCACGACGAGCTGCGGGCCGGCCTGCACCGCGATCTCGCTGTCCACGCCGCGCGTCGTGACCTTGACCTGAGCGGGCTCGGGCACCAGGTAGCCGATCTTCTCCAGGAAGGTGCGGTAGGCGCGCTTGGCCCGGATCGGGCCGGGGTGCTGGCGGTGCCAGGCGTCGAGCGCGGCCTGGAGCCGGTCACGCTCGGCCAGCAGCGCGGCGTTGCGCGGGGCCAGCTCGTGCACGATCGCCGAGAAGCCCTGCCAGAAGGCCTCGGACGCGAGCCCCGTGCCAGGCAGCACGCGGTTGTCAACGAAGTCCTTGAGCTCGGTGGCCACTTGCAGGCCGTGGACAGAGGTGCGCGCGGTCATGGGAGATTTCTCGGGAAGGCAGAGGAAAGGTGAGGTTTTATTCGATACCTCGGCGACCAGTAATTCTCATTGACTTCAATGATTCATGCAGAAAACGCAAGAATCCCGATAATCCCGCCTCCATGGACAGGCTCAAGCAGCTCGAATCCTTTGTCGCCGTGGCGACCAAGGGCACGCTGACCGCCGCAGCGCTGGCGGAGGGTGTCGCGCCGGCCGTCATCGGGCGTCGCATCGACGCGCTCGAGGAGCGGCTGGGCGTGAAGCTGCTCGTGCGCACGACGCGCCGCATCACGCTCACGCACGAGGGCGCGGCCTTCCTGGAGGACTGCCAGCGCGTGCTGGCCGACATGGCCGGTGCGGAGGCCGCCGTGAGCGCCGGGGGCGTGCGCGCCAGTGGCCACCTGCGCATCACCGCGCCGGCAGGCTTCGGGCGCCGTCACGTCGCCCCGCTCGTGCCGCTCTTTCTGGCCGAGCACCCGGAGGTCAGCGTCTCGCTGAACCTGTCGGATCGGATCGTGGACATCGTCAACGAGGGCTACGACTGCGCCATCCGCGTGGGAGACCTGCCCGATTCGAGCCTGGTGAGCGTGCGCCTGGCTGACAACCGCCGGCTGTGCGTGGCCGCGCCGGCCTACCTGCAGCGCGCGGGCATCCCGCGCCACCCCTCGGAGCTCGCCCGCCACGAGTGCCTGACGCTGAGCTCGGAGGCGAGCCAGACGCGCGGTTGGGCCTTCCGGGTGGAGGGTGAACTCACGCACCTGCGCCCGCGCGGGCGGCTCGACTGCAGCGACGGCCAGGTGCTGCACGGCTGGTGCCTGGCGGGCCTG
>CAILKA010000580.1 GCA_903834645.1 uncultured beta proteobacterium | reverse complement strand
TGTCCAGGGCGCGGGCGATGTCGTGCTCGAAGCAACGCACGATGGGAGCAATGCCACTGGCCCGTGCCGCGCGCAACATGTGCTCGGTCGTCTCCAGATCGGCACTGCCGTGCTCGTTGTCCAGAACGATGAAGTCGAAGCCCGCATAGGCGCACATCTCGACCACGGCCGGTGAAGGCAGGCTGTTGAAGATGCCGCGCAGTCGTCGGCCACTTGCGAGCCATTCAGGCAGGCGGGTATCCAGTGGATGGTTCGCTGGGGCTGCAAAAGTCATGGTTGGGGCCTGTCCAGTGGTGGGGTGCGTGTGCAGGCCGGCGCGGTCAGTTGACCGTGACCTGGTTCACACGCACCAGTTCGGCAAACCTGCGGGTCTCGGCCTGGATGAATCCGCGAAAAGCCCCCGGCGTCATGGTGCGTGCGGTGAAGGCCTGCTCCGCGAGACGGGGCCTGACATCGGCCGCCGTCATGACGGCCTCCACCTCCTTGTGCAGCCACTGCTGCAGTGGCTCCGGCAAGCCCGCTGGTGCCAGCAGGCCAAGCCAGGTGGAGGCCTCGAAGTTCACCAGACCCGACTCCGCCAGCGTGGGCACGTCAGGAGCCAGTTCGGAGCGCGTGAGGGAAGTCACCGCCAGGGCCCGCGCCTTGCCGGTCTTCGCAAAGGCCAAGGCAGTGGCCATGTTGTCGAACTGCATGTCGATCTGCTGCCCCGCCAGGTCGGCCAGAGACTGGCTGCTGCCCTTGTAGGGCACGTGCACCGCCTTGCCGCCTATGCGGTTGAGCATCATCAACATCGTCAGGTGCTGGGAAGTTCCGTTGCCACTCGTGCCGTAAGACAGTCCATCGGGTCGCGCCTTGATGAGCGCAGCGAGCTCATTCACGTCCTTGGCACCGGACTTCTGGCTCGCCAGCAGCACCAATGGGGTGCTGGCAAGCAGGGTCAGGGGCGTGAAGTCTTTCTCGACGTCGTAGCCCAGGCGCGGCAGCAGCACGGGATTGACTGCCAGACCCGTTTGCGTGCCCAGCAGCAGCGTCAGTCCGTCGGGCCTTGCGCGGGCCACGAACTCGGTCCCGATTCCCCCGCCAGCACCCGCCTTGTTTTCGACCGTCACGGTCGCACCCCACCGCTTGGAGAGCGCCTCAGCCAGGAGCCTGCCGATGATGTCCGTCGCGCCACCTGGCGCGAAAGGCACCACGATGGTGACGCGACCATTGCCGGGGTAGCCTCCGGGGGCAGCGCTGCCGGCCGTCTGCGCTGCGGCGGGCTGGCTGGCGCCGGCCAATGCAGCGGTCCAGGCGATCCAGCCTGCTCCCAAGCCACCAAGCAAGACCCGTCTGTCTCGGTTCAGCAGTGCGTCCATGTGTGCAGTCATCGTTGCTTGAGTTTGTGTGGATCTCTGGATGGGCTGGGCAGGTCTGAAAGGGGCTGAAGCCATCACCGTTGCGCGCGGTCGACGAACCTCTTGTCTGCCACATAGCCATTGGCGTCGACAGCCCAGCCCGCCTGTGCGGCGGCCCTTGCGCAGACGCCGGGGTCCCACTCGATGCGCTTGCGGTGGTCGCCTGCCGTCATCAGCACCCCCAGTGCCGGCGTGGACCCTGGGTTTCGCAAGGTTCTCCAGCATCGGTCTGGAAGCGAAAAGGTATCCCAGGTCTTGGCCTCGCCTTGGGCTCGATGGGTGATGGGTCCGGCCGTCGTGTCCACCGTCACATCCACCGCGCCTTCCTTGACAATCAAGACTTGCTTCTCCGCGAGACGGTGGCGCGAGACCTGTCCGCCCGGCGGGATGCGCAACCACTCGATGGAAAGCCCATGAGGGTTCTGGACGGGGGCCAACTGGTTCCGGTCCTGCGTGATGCCCAGCCCGACGGCAGGCGCCAACTCGGCTCCGCACCCGGGCAGCCATGCATCGAGCAAGGCCTGGCCCGACCACTGCAGGTCTGCGAAGCGCACGATACGGCGTGCCATCTCCGCGGGGGACCAGTGCTTCAGCTGGGCAATTTCATCCGCGGTCATGGGCTGGACGGGACGTTCGTGAGGCTCCATGCGGTCGCCCCTGCGGGAATCCACGATCCGGTAGCCCTCGGTCAATTGCACACCCTGCGCCGCCGCCGCTTGGAGGGTGCTCGGGCCCCACAGGATGCCGCCGGTGTTGTCGCCACCCAGCGCCGTGAACATGAAACCATCATCCACGCCGATGTTGGTGAACCCGCGGTAGATCCACGTGGGCACCGACACCAGGTCGCTTTCGCCTATGGGGGCGGACTGCACCTGGGGGTTGAAGCCCCATTCGATGCTCCAGTCTCCTCGCGTGCAGATGAAGACCTCGCAGGTGAAGTGCATGTGCGCCGGGTTGGTCTTTCCGTGCGGCATGGACACGCCTCCCACCTGGAAGCCATGCGGTTCACGCAGGCTCACCGGCTGGTTCGGGTTCTGCGAAACACCGGGGCCGATCAGCGCGTAGTTGTACTTCGGCGTCGAAGCTGGAATGCAGTAGTCGATGAAGGCTTCGGTCGAGTACTTCAAGCCCACGAAGGGGATGAATCGCTCTGCCAGGGCTTCAGGTGTGATCAAGGATGTTCTCCAGGGAGACCGGGGAACGCTCGGCCAGCCATGACACCAGGAGACGGGTCAGGCGCGCCGGCGCTTCAAGCGGCAGAAAGTGTCCACAGCGCGGCAACTCGGCCCACTGAGCGGTTGGCGCGGCCGCGAGCATGCGCTGCTGCAGGGCCCGGGGACACAGGCGGTCAAGGGCGCCACTGATCAACAAAGTGGGAGCAGATGTCCGGGCCAGCACCTGCAGCCCGTCTGGCCGATGACCCGCCCAGTCGAACTGGGCCTTCGCCACGCGTGTAGAGGTGGCCAAGGCCATCTCCTTCACAAGACGCGCGTGCTGCTGGCGGCTCCGGTGCTGGTGGAAATAGGCAGGCTTGCAGACCCGCGCCACCGCCGCCGGGCCCCGCGTTCGCCACAGGCGCCACAGTCTTGCACTCCTGCGCGCCACACGCCGGCTGGAAGCTTCCGCATTGCTCGCGATCAGGGCCAGCCGCTCCACCCGCTCAGGCGCCCGGGCCATCAGTTGCACAGCCCACAGGCCACCCAACGAAAAGCCGGCCAGCGAGAAGCGCGGAGGCAGACGGCGCAGAAGTACATCGATGGGGTCTGCGGCTTGCTGCAGGTGTTGCCAGTCCACACGAACCACCTGCACCTGAGACCGAAGTCGACGCGCTTGCCGATCAAAGAGGCGCCCGTCGCACAGCGTGCCTGGAATCATCACCAGTACAGGGCGATCGGTCACGGGGATGAATCAGTCAGTCAGGCGTCCACGGGCTGGTACCAGGCCACATCCCGTTTGCCATAGCGACGCACCCGCAAATTAGCCTGCTCGCCGTGCCCGGCAAAGTTCTCCATGTGGCACAGACGCGAGCAGTAGGCCCCAATCTCGGCACTGGCCTCATCGCTGAGCACACGCTGGTAAGTGCAGGTCTTGAGGAATTTGCCCACCCACAGGCCACCTGTGTAGCGAGCGTTCCTGTTGGTGGGCAAGGTGTGGTTGGTTCCGATGACCTTGTCTCCAAAGCTGACGTTGGTGCGCGGACCAAGGAACAGGGCGCCGTAGTTTGTCATCCGCCGCAGGAAGACATCAGGATCTGCCGTCATCACCTGCACGTGCTCGAAGGCCAGCTCATCAGCCTTGGCCACCATCTCGTCGAGGGTGTCGCAGACGATGACTTCTCCGAAGTCAGCCCAGCTCTGGCGCGCGATGCCGGCCGTGGGCAGCACACCCAGTTGCCGCTCGACCTCCGCCATGGTGTCCCTCGCCAGCTTCTCGCTGCTGGTCAGGAGGATCGCCGGGGATGTGGGCCCGTGCTCGGCCTGACCGAGCAGGTCCACGGCGCACATTTCGCCGTCCACCGACTCGTCCGCGATCACCAGGGTCTCCGTGGGCCCAGCGAAAAGATCGATGCCCACGCGCCCGTAGAGCTGGCGCTTGGCCTCGGCCACGAACATGTTCCCCGGCCCCACGAGCATGTCGACGGGCTGGATGGAGCCAGTTCCAATGGCCATGGCGGCCACAGCCTGTACGCCACCGAGCACCAGGATCTCATCCGCGCCGGCGAAGTGCATCGCGGCCACGATGGCAGGGTGCGGCTCACCCTGGAAGGGCGGCGCAGTGGCGATCACCCGCGGGACTCCGGCCACCTTGGCGGTCAACACACTCATGTGGGCGGAGGCCAGCAGCGGGTACTTTCCGCCCGGGATATAGCAGCCCACGTTGTTCATGGGGATGTGCTTGTGGCCCAGCACCACACCGGGCAAGGTCTCCACCTCGACATCCTGCAGACTGTCACGCTGAATCTGGGCGAAGTTGCGAATCTGCGCCTGCGCGAACCGGATGTCTTCCACCTCCCGGACCGACAGCCGGGCCACGGCGGCACGAATCTCGTCCTGACTGAGCATGAAACGCTCGGGCTCCCACTGGTCGAACTTGCGCGAGTACTCGCGCACGGCCTCATCGCCGCGCTTCTCGATGTCTCTGAGGATCCCTTCGACAGTGCTGCGGACCTGAGCGTCCGCCTGGGCGATGGAGGCGGCGTCTTTGCCGCGCTTGAGATAACGGATCACTTGGAGCCTCGCAGGTCTGGTGTGCTCGAATGACAAGCGCTTCGAACACCGACGGCCTTGCCGTCAGGTCCGAACGAATACGTATGCATGCTACTTTCTGGGTGCAGGTGGCTCGGCTCGGGTTTTCCCAGGGTAGGGTAGTCGCTTTTTTGAACTGTTCATACGTGCGACGGACTTGTCGCCTTCAGCCATCTTGTCTAGACTGCACAAATGCATACGAATGCATTTTTGCAGTCCAGGAAACCAGGTTACGACGCAGTGGGCGAGAACGGCCCCAGCGGCTTGGCGCCGGGACGGTTCTGCGATCCCGAAAGGTTGGCGCTGCTTCGCGCACCCGGCGTGGGGCCCAGGGTCGTCAGCCGCCTGGAAGAGCAGGGACTGACCTCCCTGAAGACCATGCGGGAGATGGGCGCAGACCGCGTCATCGACCCGGTCTGCCGAGCCATGGGTTCCCCGGCGTGGAAGAATCGTCACGCGGCCCTGGCCAAGGCCCTGAGCTCCTCGAGCCCTGACCATCAACCAGCACCTGGAAACCCGCCTTCGCACCCCTCCACCATGCCCGCACCTGACTGATGGCCGTCTCCGTCTTCGACCTCTTCAAGATTGGCATCGGGCCCAGCAGTTCGCACACCGTGGGGCCGATGCGGGCGGCGAGGATGTTCGTTGCGCGTTTGGCAGCCGAGAGCCTGCTCACCGAGGTGACCAGGGTCAAGGCCGAGCTGTTTGGCTCGCTCGGCGCCACAGGCAAGGGCCACGGCAGCGACAAGGCAGTGCTGCTGGGCCTGGCAGGTCACGAGCCCGACACGGTGGACGTCGAGGCCGTACCAGCCATGCTGGAGGCCATCCGCGGACAAGGGTGCATCGCGCTGGGGGGCGGGCCGGCCGTCCCCTTCGAAGAAAAGCCGGACCTGATCTTCCACCGCAGACAGAGCCTGCCCTTTCACGCCAACGGCATGCGCTTCACCGCCTTCGATGCAGGTGGCTCGGAGCTGATTGCGAAGGTGTACTACTCGGTGGGCGGCGGTTTTGTCGTCAGCGACGAGGTGGCAGCGGACGGCTCCCGGCAGAAGTCCGTGGCGCCGGACCCCACCGTGCTGCCGCTGCCGTTTCGCAGCGGGGCCGAGTTGCTGGAGCTGACACGCACACACCACTGCTCGATCGCCGAGGTGATGCGCCGCAATGAGCGCTACTGGCGCAACGACGCCGAGATCGATGCCGGGTTGATGCGAATCTGGCGGGTGATGCAGGACTGCGTGGCCCGCGGCTGCCGCACCGAAGGCGTGCTGCCCGGGGGCTTCCAGGTGCGCCGCCGCGCCGCCGCGCTCTACCGTGACCTCACCGCCCACCCCGAAGCCGCGCTCAAGGATCCGCTGCAGGTGATGGACTGGGTGAACCTCTACGCACTGGCCGTCAACGAGGAAAACGCCGCCGGGGGCCGCGTGGTCACGGCGCCCACCAATGGCGCGGCGGGCATCGTGCCCGCGGTGCTGCACTACTACGCCCGCTTCGTGCCGGGTGCGAACGATCGGGGCGTGGTCGACTTCCTGCTCACCGCGGCGGCCATCGGTATCCTCTACAAGGAGAACGCCAGCATCAGCGGCGCTGAGGTGGGCTGCCAGGGCGAGGTGGGCGTGGCCTGCTCGATGGCAGCCGGGGCGCTGTGCGCCGTGATGGGCGGCACACCCGAGCAAGTGGAGAACGCGGCCGAAATCGGCATGGAGCACCACCTCGGGCTGACCTGCGACCCGGTCGGTGGCCTCGTGCAGATTCCGTGCATCGAGCGCAACGCAATTGCAGCCGTGAAGGCACTGAACGCCTGCCGCATGGCCCTGCGAGGCGACGGCACCCACCACGTCAGCCTCGACAAGGTGATCAAGACCATGCGTGAGACCGGGGCCGACATGCTGACCAAGTACAAGGAAACGGCACGCGGCGGCCTGGCGGTGAATATCGTGGAGTGCTGAACCCATGCGCACTCACGAACGTGCAACAAGGGTACCGCAAGGGATCGCCAACCTGGTGTAATCCATTGGATTACAACCTCGGTCCATGCGGCTG
The DNA here is from genome assembly GCA_903834645.1 of uncultured beta proteobacterium. Taxonomy (GTDB): domain Bacteria; phylum Pseudomonadota; class Gammaproteobacteria; order Burkholderiales; family Burkholderiaceae_C; genus Rubrivivax. Next base: position 5,292 of record CAILKA010000580.1, on the reverse strand, counting down.
ACGGTTGCAGAACTGCCGGAGTACCTGCGCGCAGCCACGAGGCTGATGGCGGACGCAGACCGGCGGGCCATCGTCGATCATCTGGCAGCGCACCCCCAGGCGGGTGACTTGATCGAAGGCACCGGAGGTGTTCAGGCGATGCCGCTGTACCTCCTGACGATGTTCGCCAAGAATGAGCGTGCCAACCTGAGCAGGGCCGAGCGCAACGAGCTCGCCGACCTGGTGGACGTTCTGGTGCAGATCTGGCTTGAAAGGTGAGGCGATGGGCAAGGCATTCGAGAGCATCAAGCAGGGCCTGAACGAGGCCATCGGCCACGCCAAGGGCACGCAGGCGGGCGTCAAGGTTTGGCGCCCCACTCCCGTCGACGTGGCGGCCGTGCGTGGCCGCCTGGGTTTCACGCAGGCGCAGTTCGCGGCGCGCTTCGACGTGTCGGTGGCCACGCTCAGGCACTGGGAGCGTGGCGACCGCAGCCCGCAGGGCCCGGCGCTGGTGCTGCTGAACCTGATCGACCGCGACCCGGCGGCGGTGCTGCGGGCCTTGTCCTGACAGGATTCAAGACGCCAACGAAAACGGCGCCCCTAGGCGCCGTTGTTCCGTGTGCTGCTGGTGGGCGGTGCAGGGTTCGAACCTGCGACCCCTGCCGTGTGAAGGCAGTGCTCTACCGCTGAGCTAACCGCCCGGATCCGTCGTCCGGAGAGCCTTGAATTATGCCATGACCTCGCGCCACACCGTCTTGCCCCCGCTGGCCTTGTCCAGGTCGGCGAGCAGTCGCTCGTGGGCCGCGAGTTCCTCGGGAGTGGGCTCCAGCACCGCGAGCACCAAGCCGGAAAGATCGATGCGCGGCCCGCTCGAGCCGCCGCCGGCAGAGTCGTCCGACATGTCGATGACGAGCGAATCCTGGCCGCGCGTCATGCGCAGGTAGACCTCGGCCAGAAGGGCCGCGTCCACGAGCGCACCGTGGTAGGTACGGTGGGTGTTGTCCACCTCGAGCCGCCGGCACAGCGCGTCGAGCGACACGCCCTTGCCGGGGTAGAGGTCGCGTGCGAGCTTGATGGAGTCGTGCACGCGGCTGACGACCTCCTCCAGCGGCGACCGCCCTGCGCGGGCCAGTTCCGCACGCAGGAAGCCCACGTCGAAGTCGGCGTTGTGGATGATGAGCTCGGCCCCTTGCAGGTAGGCCAGCAGCTCGTCGGCCACGGCCTCGAAGGGGGGCTTGTCGGCCAGGAACTCCTCGGTCAGGCCGTGGATGCGCTCGGCCTCGGGGGAACTCGGTCGCCCGGGGTTGACGTAGAGGTGCAAGGTCGAGCCGGTGAGGCGCCGGTCGACCATCTCGATGCAGCCGATCTCGACGAGGCGGTCGCCGTTGGCCGCGTCCAGGCCGGTGGTCTCGGTGTCCAGGAAGATCTGTCGCATGGGGCCAGACTGTAGCGGGGTCCGCGCCAGCCGCCGGCTCAGCGCGTGACGTGGAGCGGCTCGTCCCTCGCCCCGCGCACCATGAGCCACACCCCCGCCGCCACCATCGGCAGGCACAGCCACTGCCCCATGCTCAGCCCGAGGGCCAGCAGACCGAGGAAGCTGTCGGGCTCGCGGAACCATTCGGCCACGAAACGCAGCACGCCGTACCCGACGAGGAATGCGCCGGACACCTGCCCGAGCCCGCGTGGGCGTGCGGCGTACCACCACAGCAGGGCGAACAGCAGCAGCCCCTCGAGCGCGAACTGGTAGAGCTGGGACGGGTGCCGCGGCAAGGGGCTGCCCGACTGGGGGAACACCATGGCCCAGGGCAGCGCGGGATCGGCGGCGCGGCCCCAGAGCTCCCCGTTGATGAAGTTGCCGATGCGCCCGCTGGCCAGGCCGGTGGGCACGCAAGGTGCGATGAGGTCGGTGACTTGCAGGAAGGGCCGCTGCCGTCGCCACGCGAAGAAGGCCATGGCGGCGATCACGCCCAGCAGCCCGCCGTGGAACGACATACCACCCTTCCACACCATCAGGATCTCGAGCGGGTTGGCCAGGTAGTGGCCGGTCTTGTAGAACAAGGCGTAGCCGATGCGCCCGCCGAGCACGACGCCGATGACGCCATAGAAGAGCAGATCCTCCACGTCGCGCCCGCTCCAGCCGGCATGCGCGAACCATGGTCGCGCCGCACGCCGCCTGGCCAGCAGCAGGAACAGGCCGAAGGCCACCACGTAGGTCAGCCCGTACCAGTGGATATGCACAGGGCCGAGCGAAAGGGCGACGGGATCGAATTGCGGGTGCGTGAGCATCGGGTGGGCGGGCCGTGCGCGCAGGCGGGGTTTTGGCCGGTGGAGTGCGCCCGCACGATAAAGTGGAGGGCTGTCAGCAGGAGATCATGACATGGCCATCAACCGCCGCTCAAAGAACATCACCGAGGGCGTCGCACGCGCGCCGAACCGCTCGATGTACTACGGCATGGGCTACGAGGCGAGTGACTTCGGCAAGCCGATGATCGGCGTGGCCAACGGGCACTCGACCATCACGCCTTGCAACTCGGGCCTTCAGAAACTGGCCGACGCGGCCGTGGCCGGTCTGCGGGAAGCGGGTGCGAACCCGCAGGTGTTCGGCGTGCCCACGATCAGCGACGGCATGTCGATGGGCACCGAGGGCATGAAGTACAGCCTGGTTTCACGCGAGGTGATCGCCGACTGCGTCGAGACCTGCGTGGGCGGGCAGTGGATGGACGGCGTGGTCGTGATCGGCGGCTGCGACAAGAACATGCCCGGCGGCATGATGGGGATGCTGCGCGCCAACGTGCCGGCCATCTACGTCTACGGCGGCACGATCCTGCCGGGCCACTACAAGGGCCAGGACCTCAACATCGTCAGCGTCTTCGAGGCGGTGGGCCAGTTCTCGGCCGGGCGCATGAGCGAGGAGGATTTCTGCGAGATCGAGCGCCGGGCGATCCCGGGCAGCGGCTCATGCGGGGGCATGTACACGGCCAACACGATGTCCTCGGCCTTCGAGGCGCTGGGCATGAGCCTGCCGGGCTCCTCCACGATGGCCAACGTCGAGGAGGAGATCGTCACTCACACGAAGGAGGCCGCGCGCGTGCTCGTGGAGGCGGTCAAGGCCGACATCAAGCCGCGCGACATCGTCACCCACAAGTCGATCGAGAACGCGGTGGCCGTGATCATGGCCATTGGCGGCTCCACGAACGCGGTGCTGCACTTCCTGGCCATCGCGCACGCCGCGGGCGTGGAGTGGACGATCGACGACTTCGAGCGCGTGCGCCGCAAGGTGCCGGTGCTGTGCGACCTCAAGCCCAGCGGACGCTCGCTGGCCATCGACCTGCACCGCGCAGGTGGCATCCCGGCCCTGATGAAGGTGATGCTCGACGCCGGGCTGCTGCACGGAGACTGCCTGACGATCACCGGCAAGACACTGGCCGAAAACCTCGCCTCGGTGCCGCCACTGCGCGCCGACCAGAAGGTGATCCGCCCGGTCAGCGACCCGATGTACGCGCAGGGCCACCTGGCGATCCTGAAGGGCAACCTCGCGCCCGAGGGCTGCGTGGCCAAGATTACGGGCCTGAAAAACCCGGTGATCACCGGGCCGGCTCGCGTCTTCGACGACGAGCAGTCGGCGCTGGCCGCGATCATGGCCGGCAAGATCCAGGCCGGCGACGTGATGGTGCTGCGCTACCTCGGCCCCAAGGGCGGGCCGGGGATGCCCGAGATGCTCGCACCGACGGGGGCCCTGATCGGCCAGGGGCTCGGCGAGAGCGTGGGCCTGATCACCGACGGGCGCTTCTCGGGGGGCACGTGGGGCATGGTGGTCGGGCATGTGGCGCCCGAGGCTTACGAGGGGGGTCTGATCGCGCTCGTGCACGAGGGCGACTCGATCACGATCGACGCGCACCAGCTGCTGCTGCAGTTGCACGTGGACGATGCCGAGATCTCGCGCCGGCGTGCGGCATGGCAGCGGCCTGCCCCGCGCTACACACGCGGCGTGATGGCCAAGTTCTATCGCAATGCCGCCAGCGCAAGCCGCGGCGCGGTGCTGGACGGCGATTGATCCCGCACTCCCGCCCTTACCGGGCGGGGGCGCGTGCAGCCATCTCGAGGCCTGCGGCGCGCGCTCAGCGCTTGTCGTCGACGGTGGGATCGTGGCGCTGAACCCGCCGACCGTCCGAGGCCTGTGGAGTGTGCAGCTTCTCCACGGTCTCGCGACGGCGCTTGTCGCGCCGGTTCAGCCAGCGCTGCTGTTCGCGCCGGGCCGTCAGGCCGGTGGCGTCGGCAAATAGCCACCACAGCACGGTGGCACCGAAGGGCAGCAGCACCATCCACCAGGGCCAGCCAGACACGAGCGGTGCCTCGGCGAGTTTCAAACCGACCAGGATCAGTCCGATGACGAGAAACCACATGTCTGCAAGGGCTCCGGGGATGCCGCCGCCGTACGGCTCACGGCACGAAAGTGTAGCGTGCGACCCTGGCGGGAGCGGTAGCCCGGCCGCCAGCAACCGTGCCGGGTGTCCGGCCTGGGCAGGCAGCGGTGCCGTCACGCGGTGGTGCCGGATGGGGGCCATGGTGGCCTGCGCCCTCGTGGGTACGGCTTCTGCCCATGCCAGCCCCGAACTGGCTCAGAGCAGCCGCTGCCTGGCCTGCCACCAGGTGGATCGCAAGGTGGTCGGCCCAGCTTTCCGGGAGGTGGCACGGCGCTACGCCAATCGCGCCGACGCCGCCACGCACCTGGCGCGCAAGATCCGCGAGGGCGGCAGCGGCGCCTGGGGCGCCGTGCCGATGGCGGCCAACCCCCACGTGAGCGAGGCCGACGCGAAGCGCCTGGCCCAGTGGGTGCTGACGCTGAAGTAGCTCAGTTCGTCTGCGCGAGCTGCTCGAGGATGGCGGGGTTCTCGAGCGTGGAGGTGTCCTGCGTGATGGTCTCGCCCTTGGCGATGGAGCGCAGCAGGCGCCGCATGATCTTGCCCGAGCGCGTCTTGGGCAGGTTGTCGCCGAAGCGGATGTCCTTGGGCTTGGCGATCGGGCCGATCTCCTTGGCCACCCAGTTGCGCAGCTCGGCGGCGAGCTTCTTCGCCTCCTCGCCCGTCGGCCGTGGCCGCTTGAGCACGACGAAGGCGCAGATGGCCTCGCCCGTGGTCTCGTCCGGGCGGCCCACGACGGCAGCCTCGGCCACGAGCTCGGTGCAGCTCACCAGCGCCGACTCGATCTCCATCGTGCCCATGCGGTGGCCCGAGACGTTGAGCACGTCGTCGATGCGGCCGGTGATGGTGAAGTAGCCCGTCTTGGCGTCGCGGATGGAGCCGTCGCCGGCCA
>CAILKA010000579.1 GCA_903834645.1 uncultured beta proteobacterium | reverse complement strand
GTGCGCGGCCACCGCGCCGACCTCACCAATACCGCGCCCACCGATGCCATCGGCCCGTACCCGCAGTGGGGCCAGGCCGAGAAGATCGTCTCGATCGACCCGTGGGGCGCGAGCGTGCAGGCGGTCTACGCCGGCTATCTCGAGCAGGGCTACGACATCCGGCCGACGATTGCCGTCACCAAGGCGCACATCCACCTGCCCGAGATCAAGCAGGCCATCGCCTTCCAGCGCCTGGCCATCGACGGCCACATCCTGCTGGAAGATGCTTCGGCCACCGTGACCAAGATCGCCGTGGAGCCGGTGTGGTGGCTGCCGGGCGTGGCGCGGCGATTCGGCGTGAGCGAGGCGGACCTGCGCCGCGCGCTCTTCGAGGAGACGGGGGGCATGTACCCCGAACTCGTCACGCGCAGCGACATCGAGGTGTTCCTGCCGCCCATCGGCGGGCAGACGCTCTACGTGTTCGGCGACGTGCGTGCGCTGGCCGACCCGAGCATCACGCTCACGGCGCGCGTGCACGACGAGTGCAACGGCTCGGACGTCTTCGGCTCGGACATCTGCACCTGCCGGCCCTACCTCACGCACGCCATCGAGGAGTGCATCCAGGGTGCGCAAAAGGGCGGTGTGGGCCTGATCGCCTACAGCCGCAAGGAGGGCCGCGCGCTGGGCGAGGTCACGAAGTTCCTCGTCTACAACGCGCGCAAGCGCCAGGAAGGGGGCGACCGCGCCGACAAGTACTTCCTGCGCACCGAGTGCGTGGCCGGCGTGCAGGACATGCGCTTCCAGGAACTGATGCCCGACGTGCTGCACTGGCTGGGCATCCGCCGCATCCACCGGCTCGTGTCGATGAGCAACGACAAGTACGACGCCATCACCGCCAGCGGCATCGAGGTGGGCGAGCGCGTGAAGATTCCTGACGACCTCGTGCCGGCGGACGCCAAGGTGGAGATCGAGGCGAAGATCGCCGCGGGCTACTTCACCGATGGGCTCGTTCCCTCGGAGGATGACCTGGCCCGCGTGAAGGGCCGTTCGCTGTGACGCGCGATCCGCTGGCACGGCTGCGCGACCCCGCTGCCATCCGCGCGCGCTGCGCGGCCATCACGGCTGCTGTCGAGCAGGGGCGCTCGGGCTGGTTCAAGCTCGACCGCAGCCGGCTGCCCGAGGTCGCTCAGCGCGTGGCCGCGCTCACGCGCGAGCGCTTCCCCGACCTGCGCATCCCGTACCACAGCCGCTGGCGTCACTTCGAGGCCGGCGGCGTGAACCGCAAGGCCGAGCTCGATGCGCATCTGGCCGGTCGCGATGCCGCGCAGGTGGCGCGTGCGTACATCGACCTGACGGTGGTGAGCGTGCTGCTGGATGCCGGGGCCGGGCCGCAGTGGCGCTACCGCGAGGACGCCGGGCCCATCGATGCGCTGGCGCTGCCGGTGCACCGGCAGCAAGGCGACGAGCTGCTCGCGATGCTGGGCCAGGCCAGTGGCGGCGTCGTGCCCGCGCCTGCGGCGTCGGGCGGCGCAGCCACGTCCGGTCCCGAGGCGATCACCGGCACCCTGTACGCCCGCTCCGAGGGCCTGGCCGTGGCGAGCTTTCGGGGCTTCCTCGCAGGCGTCTTCTCCGATCGGCCCGATGACCCGCTGCGGGCGGACGGGCGTGCGCTCAAGCGGCTGGATACGGCGGCGCTGCGGGCCCTGTTCCAGGCCGGCCCCTCCAACCCGATGGTCGGGCTCGAGGGGCGCGCGGCGCTGCTGGCGCAGCTGGGCGAGGTGCTGGAGCAGCAAGCGGCTGCCCAGGGTGGCGAAGCCCGGCCAGGCCGGCTGTACGACGCGCTCGTGGCGGTTGCGGCCGCCGATCCGAACGCCCCCGGCGCCACGCCCGGGGTCAGCGCCTCCACCGTGCTGGGCATGCTGCTGCGTGACTACGCCTCGATCTGGCGCAGCGGCAGCCGCGTGCTGGGCATGCCGGCGGGCGACGTCTGGCCTCACCCGTGGGCTGGAGCGGCCTGCGGGCCGGCGGGTGCGGAGGGCACCTACGCGCCCACCGACCACGCCACCGCTGGCTGGGTGCCCTTCCACAAGCTCAGCCAGTGGCTGACCTACTCGCTGCTCGAGCCGCTGGGCTGGGCGGGCGTTCCGGTCGTCGGGCTCGAGGCGCTGACCGGGCTGCCCGAGTACCGCAACGGCGGCCTGCTGCTGGACATGGGGGTCATCGTGCCGCGCGCGGCGTCCGACCTCGCGCGCACCTGGAAGCCCTCGGACGAGTTCGTGGTCGAGTGGCGCGCCCTGACCGTGAGCCTGCTCGACGAGCTGGCCGCGCACGTGCGCACCGAACTTGGCGCGAGCGCGCAGGAGCTGCCGCTGGCCTGCATTCTCGAAGGCGGCACCTGGGCCGCCGGGCGCCAGATCGCGCAGGAGTTGCGCGGCGGGGCGCCGCCGCTGACGATCGACAGCGACGGCACCGTCTTCTGACGGGGGTTTCCTGGGGTGGCCCGGCGCGCCCGGTGTGGCTGCCGCGTCGGGGTCAGCGCCGCGAGCCGGTGCGCGCCCGGCGCGGGCGCAGGCGGCGCAGCGGCGTGCGTGCCGCATCGGTCGCGGGCTCGGCCGTGTTTTCGGCCGTGTTTTCGGCCAGCCAGGCTTTGAGCAGCGTGTAGGTCACCGCCAGCAGCACCGGCCCGGCGAAGATGCCCACCAGCCCAAAGCCGATCAGGCCGCCGATCACGCCTGCGAAGATCAAGCGCAACAATATCTTATACCTCGGGATCTTCTTCTTCTCTTCCCACTTCGAATACGATGATCCCATCAACACCCAGCACAGCTTCGTCATCGACCAATCCTGTGACGTCGAGTACATTGGGAT